>JALZHC010000580.1 GCA_030914105.1 Acidobacteriota bacterium | reverse complement strand
GGCGAGGTACGGCGAGGGGCCGGAGGGGCGCCCCGCGCGGCGCGAGCGCGCCGAGGCCGAGCACGAGCGCGACGGCTTCGTCGAGCGGTCGGGCAAGTTCGTGCGCGACGTGCGCTCGGAGCTGGGGCGCACGACCTGGCCGACGCGTCTGGAGGTCAGGAACACGACCGTCATCACGGTCTTCGCCGTCGCCTTCTTCGCCACGTACCTCTTCGTCGTTGACCGCCTCTTCGCGTTCCTGCTCGAACAGGTTCACCGCCTCTTCGGCGTGTCCTAGAGGGAAGTCTTAAGTCATGCAGCAGTGGTTCATCCTACATACCTATTCGGGGCACGAGAAGAAGGTGCGCGACAGCCTGAAGGCGCGCGTCCGCGACACAGACCTCCAGAACGAGATCACGGAGGTGCTCGTCCCCACAGAGACGGTCGTCGAGATGCGCGGCAACAAGCGCGTCGAGTCTTCGCGCATGTTCTACCCCGGCTATGTGCTCGTGCAGATCGAGTGCGACGAGCGCGGGCACATCCCCGACGACGTGTTCCACCTGATTAAGTCCACGCCGAAGGTGACGGGCTTCGTCGGCGGGCAGCAGCCGACGCCTTTGACGCCGGACGAGGTGAACCAGATCGTCCACAACGTGACGGAGGCCGCCGAGAAGCCGAAGCCGAAGTTCACCTACGCGTCCGGCGAGACCGTGCGCATCAAGTCGGGGCCGTTCGCGTCCTTCACGGGCAAGGTCGAGGAGGTCAACTCCGACAAGTCTACGCTCAAGGTGGTCGTCACCATCTTCGGGCGCTCGACGCCGGTCGAGCTGAACTTCCTCGACGTTGAGAAGGTGACGTTTACCGAAGACGAATGAAAAGCCGTAAATCGTGAATAGATAAGACCTGTTCCGAACGATTTACGATTTACCATTTACGGATTTCAAAATGGCAAAGAAAATCACAGGCTACATCAAGCTACAGGTTCCGGCCGGCAAGGCCAACCCCGCGCCGCCCATCGGCCCGGCCCTGGGCCAGCACGGCGTCAACATCATGGAGTTCTGCAAGGCCTTCAACTCGAAGACCGCGCAGATGGACCCCGACCTGAAGGTTCCGGTCGTCATCACGGTCTACGCCGACCGCTCGTTCACCTTCGAGACGAAGACGCCGCCCGCCGCCGACCTCTTGAAGAAGGCCGCGGGAGTGCCGAAGGGTTCGGGCAAGCCGAACAAGGAGAAGGTCGGCTCGATCTCGCGCGCCAAGATCGAGGAGATCGCGAAGCTCAAGCTGCAAGACCTCAACACGCAGAACCTCGACGCGGCCATCAAGACCATCGAGGGCACGGCGCGCAACATGGGACTTAACATCGAAGGATGAACGCTGAACGCTGAACTGAAAAGAGAAAACGGTTCCGCGTTCATCGTTCCTACTTCATCGTTTCAGAGAGGGAGGGAGAGAAGAGGCGCGGCGTTTGGTTTGCCAAATCGCAAATCAAAAATCGCAAATCAAAAATCCCGCATGAACCTCGGAGGACAGCTTAATGCCGAAGCAGGGTAAGAAGTACCGCGCGGCTCTGGAGAAGGTTGAGCCGGGCCGGAAGTACAGCCTCGAAGAGGGCCTGGCGAAGGTCAAGGAGATCGCGTTTGCGAAGTTCGACGAGACGATTGAGCTGACCATGTGGCTGGGCGTCGACCCGCGCAAGGCCGACCAGCTCGTGCGCGGCACGGTCGTGCTGCCGCACGGGGTCGGAAAGACCGTGCGCGTGCTCGTCATCGCGCAGGGCGAGAAGGTGAAAGAGGCCGAAGAGGCGGGCGCTGACTTCATCGGCGGCGAGGACATGGTCAACCAGATCAAGGGCGGCTGGCTCGACTTCGACGCCGTCATCGCCACGCCCGACATGATGCGCCTCGTCGGTCAACTCGGCAAAATCCTCGGCCCGCGCGGCCTGATGCCGAACCCGAAGACCGGCACCGTCACCTTCGACGTGGCGAACGCCGTGCGCGAGACCAAGGCCGGCAAGGTCGAGTACCGCGTGGACAAGACCGGCGTCATCCACGTCGGCATCGGCAAGGTCTCCTTCGAGCAGGACAAGCTGAGAGAGAACGCGCAGATGCTCCTCGACGCCGTGGTGAAGGCGAAGCCTTCGACGGCGAAGGGCAAGTACGTCAAGAAAGTTAACCTCGCCGCGACGATGAGTCCGGGCGTGCTTTTGGACGAGACGGCTTACGCGAGATGAGAGGGGAAGAGTTATGAAGACGAAGGAACAGAAGCAGAGAGACCTCGAAGCCCTCGCGCAGCAGTTTCAGGCGGCGTCCGCCGGCATGCTCGTCGGCTTCAAGAAGCTGACGGTGGCGAAGGATCAGGAGCTGCGCCGGCAACTGCGCGAGGCCGGCGCGCGCTACTCGGTAGTGAAGAACACGCTGGCGCGCAAGGCCGCCGAAGGCACGCCCTTCGAGCAGGCCGCCGACCACTTCAAGGGCGTGACGGCGCTCGCGCTCGCCGAGGGCGACCCCGTCCAGTTGTCGAAGGCGATCACGAAGTTCGTCCGCGAAAACCCGGAAGTGTTCACCTTCAAGGTGGGCGTCGTCGAGGGGCGCGTCGTCGCCCTCCGCGACGTCGAGGCGATTGCGACGCTGCCGTCGAAGGAGGAGTTGATCGCCAAGGTCATGTTCCTCATCAACGCGCAGGCGCAGCGGCTCGCGACGGTCATCGGGGCCGTGCCGCGCAACCTCGCCATCGTCGTCCGACAGGCGGGCGAGACGAAGGGCGCGTGAGGATTTGCAATTTTTGATTTTAGATTTGCGATTTGCGGTCGAGACGGCACGCGCGCTCTCAGCCGTAAATCAAAGATCGCAAATCTAAAATTTCTTTGAGTCAGCCGGACGCGGAAAACGAGCGGGGCGATTTGTCAGGTCGCCTTTGACGGCTCGGACGCGCGAGGGGTCTGGATGCAACAGACTTCCCGCGTGCGTCCCGTGGGTTCTCCTGCTGCGAATCATGAACACGGACAGCAACACTAGAACCCTTTTGGGAGGATGAGAGGTAACCATGGCACTTTCTAATCAAGAGATTGTTGACGCTTTGAAAGAGAAGACTCTGCTCGAAGCGTCCGAGTTGGTGAAGATGATCGAGGAGGCGTTCGGCGTCTCGGCAGCCGCGGCTGCGGTTGCGGCTGCGCCTGCGGCGGGCGGCGGCGCGGCGGAGGCCGCGGCCCCGGCGGAAGAGAAGACCGAGTTTGACGTAATCCTCGCCGGCATTGACGCCAGCAAGAAGATTAACATCATCAAGGTCGTCCGCGAGATTACGGCGCTCGGCCTGAAAGAGGCGAAGGACCTGGTCGAGGCCGCGCCTAAGCCGGTCAAGGAAGGCGTCGCGAAGGAAGAGGCCGAGGCCATCCGCACCAAGCTCACGGAAGCCGGCGCGACCGTCGAAGTGAAATAGCGGGTTTTAGGTGCTGGGTGTTGGGTGCTGGTTCTGTTTTTACCAGCACCCAACACCTAAAACCCAGCACCCTTTCTTGACTTTTAGCCGCCGCGGCGGCTAAGGTAAGGGAGTAGTGAGGGGCTGTCGGTACTCCCGAAAACTTTGATGAAGCTTAACCGCTTTCGTAACAGAAGCG
>JALZHC010000579.1 GCA_030914105.1 Acidobacteriota bacterium | reverse complement strand
GCGGCGGCTCGCCGGATAAAAGTCGCGGCTCGCTGGATAAAAGTCAGAGAGTGTTCGATGTGCGGCGACTTGACGAGATGAAAGATGAGAGGCGGCGCGTTAAAGATGAGAGACGGCGCATCGCCTCGGTCGTCTTCGCGCCGTGGCCGCGGGCGCGTTGACAGGCGCGAGCTTTTAGCATAGAACCGCCACGACGGTCTTCGACCGTTAAGGCTTCGCGCGGGAGGTATTGCGATGAAAAGTTTAAGAGTGAGACGGCTCGTCCTCGCGTTGGTCGGCGTCTGCTGTCTGGCGTCGGCAGCCGTGGCGCAGGAGAAGCCGGGCGAGCAGGCGGCGGCCAACCTGCTCTTGCAGGTCTCCAGGTTCGCGGGTGAGCGCCCGCAGTTCGACTCCGTGCCGTGCCGTTTCTGGACTCCCATCTTCCACCACTTCGACGCCGCGCAGCCGCCGAAGAACAAACTGCCGGTTCGGGCCGTGCAGGTCGTCGCGCGGCTGGAGGGCGACAAGGTTCGCGTCAACGTCTCGCTGCTGACGGGCGAGCGCTTCCCAGACCACGAAGAGCCTGTGGCCTCTTACCTCGTCGGCGTGGAGAAGCAGGTCGTGGTGCGCGAGCTTGAAGATTTCGGCATCGAGCCATATCGCATCGGCGTCGTCAAGCGTGAGACGCCCGTGCCCGTCACGCCGTCGGTCGTCAACAACACTCAATCCGTCGAGGTGGCGAGCGTCGAGCTTGATTTCACGAAGGCGCGGGCGATCAAGTACACGCTGCGGAACACCTCGAACAAGGACGTGCTCGCCGTCAGCCTCTACAGTACGCGCGAGGGCCGGCGTTGGATGACTGGGCTGCGGTTCGACACGCAAGGGCGGGCGCTCATCAAGCCCGGCGGCGTCTACGCCGACTCGATGCCGGTCGGGAGCAGCGCCCTGCCGGGCGCGGACGGTTACGTGCCCGCCGTGCCGGACACGTTCGTCGTCGCCGCGGTCGCCTTCGCCGACGGTAGCTATGAGGGCGACGCCGAGGCAGCCGTCGCCGTGAGGTCAATCCGGGCGGGCGATAAAATCCAGCTCACGCGCGTCGTCGCGCTCTTGCGAGAAGCGCTGGCCGCGCCGGACTTGAACACGCCCGCGGCGCTCGCACGCCTTAAAGAGCGCGCCGCCGCGCTCGGCAGCGTAGCGGATGCGGCGGCCTTCGCGGAGGTCTCGAATCAACATCCGGAGTTTGCGAACGACGGGTGGCGCATCGCGCGTGGGGGAGCCGAAGTGTCGATGGCGAAGGTAAAGAAGGATTTGGTGGACGCGCTGGCGGAGTTCGAGAAAGGCGGCGCGGCGTCGCCGGGCGCGGGCGACTTCGGGGTCTGGCTGAAGGGCCGGCTCGAAATGTACGAGACCTGGCTCGCACGCCTCTGATCGTTTTAGCTCGACAGTTGTTCTGATCGTCTTAGCTCGACAGTTGTTCGGAGGCGTGCTTCGACACGCCGTCTCGGCCCGGCCTGCCTTCGGCCCGCCGCCGGCATGAGCCGCCGAACTGCCGAGCCTTCATCGCCGAACTGCCGAACCTTCGCCGCCTGCGAGTCGAACACACGCCGACGAAGATGATTCACCTGCGCTCAATCGGCCTCAACCCCGCGGCGAAGCGGCGCGACGCTTTCCCCTTCACGCTGCCCGTCGTCAAAAAATTCCGCGAGGTTGACCTGCGCGCGCCCGTGACGTTCCTCGTCGGCGAAAACGGGTCGGGGAAGTCAACGGTGCTCGAAGCCGTCGCGGCGGGCGTCGGCTCGGTCGTCGTCGGCGGCGAGGACGTGCGGCGCGATAAGACTCTGGCGCACGCGCGCGAGCTGGCCGCGCAGCTCCGTCTGACTTGGACGAAGCGGACGCACAAAGGCTTCTTCCTGCGCGCCGAGGACTTCTTCAACTTCGCGAAGCGCGTCAACCAGATGAGCGCGGAGCTTGAGGAGATGGCCGACGAGTTCGAGCGCGAGGGTTTGAAGGGCTACGGGCTGAGGCTCGCCCAAGGGGCCGTACGCGGGCAGCGCCGCGAGCTTGCGCGCCGCTACGGCGAGGACGCAGACGCGCGCTCGCACGGCGAGAGCTTCCTCAACCTCTTCCAGTCGAGGTTTGTGCCCGGCGGACTTTATCTTCTGGACGAGCCGGAGGCCCCGCTCTCGCCGCAGCGACAGCTCGCGCTCCTCTCGATGCTCAAAGAGATGAGCGCGCAGGACTCGCAGTTCATCATCGCCACGCACTCGCCCATCCTCATGGCCCTGCCCGGCGCAGACATCCTCAGCTTCGACCACGCGCCCCTGCGCCGCCTGCCCTACGACAAGGTCGAGCACGTCTCGCTCACCAGAGATTTCCTCAACCACCCGGAAGCGTTCCTGAAGCACCTGTAGAGTTGAATGGTAAATGAGGAATGGGGAATGGATGTTTTGACGGGCAGCCAGCGCCCCTCCGGCTTTTCCATTCACCATTTACCATTTACTATTCACCAATCATGAACGTGCTTGTGCTCAACTGCGGCAGCTCGACCGTCAAGTTTCAGATCATCTCGACAGACCTCGACCTCATTGCGCAGGACATGGACGAGCGCGTGGCGCGCGGGCAGGTTGAGCGCGTCGGCGGCGAGGCGATCATCACGTTCGAGGCGGAAGGGAAGGAGGCGCGGCGCTCGACCGCGCCGGTGCGCGACACGCGCGCGGCGGTCGAGACGATCATCCGGTGGGTCACGTCCAGTGACTCCGGCATCGAGGCCGTCGGCTCGGTCGGCGACATCCACGCCGTCGGCCACCGCGTCGTCCACGGCGGCGAGCGCTTCACGCACTCCGTCCCCATCACCGAGGAGGTCTTGCGCGGCATCGAGGACTGCATCGAGCTTGCGCCGCTGCACAACCCGGCGAACATCCGCGGCATACAGGCCGCGCGCGAGGTCTTCGGCGCGGGCCTGCCGCAGGTCGCGGTCTTCGACACGGCCTTTCACCAGACGCTTCCCGAATACGCCTACCTCTACGCGCTGCCTTATCAGTGGTACCGACGCCACCGCATACGCCGCTACGGCTTCCACGGCACGTCGCACCGCTACGTCGCTTACCGCTACCGAAAACTTCGAGGGCTGGAGCGCGAGCAGACCAACGTCATCACGCTGCATCTCGGCAACGGCTGCTCGGCGGCGGCCATACGCGCGGGCGACAGCGTTGACACTTCGATGGGTTTGACGCCGCTCGAAGGCCTGGTGATGGGCACGCGCTCCGGCGACATAGACCCGGCTATCTTAGATTTCATCGCGGCGAAGGAAGGGCTTTCGGCGCAGGAGGTTGATTCGGTTCTGAACAAGCAGTCGGGCTTAATCGGGATTTCCGGTTTGACGAACGACATGCGCGAGCTTCTCGACGAGGCGCACGAGTCGGGCGACCGACGCGCGCGCCTCGCCATAGAGATTTTCTGCTACCGCGTGCGCAAGTACGTCGGCGCGTATCTGGCCGCGTTGGGCGGCTCGGACGCCGTTGTGTTCACGGGCGGCATCGGCGAGAACTCGGCGGAGATTCGCGCGAGGATTTGCGAAGGTCTGGCCTGGATGGGAGTCGAGCTGGACGCGTCGCTCAACG
>JALZHC010000093.1 GCA_030914105.1 Acidobacteriota bacterium | reverse complement strand
TTGTCGAGGAGGACGTAGTGCCTTCGCGCGGGAGTTGACGGCGTGCCTTCCGCGGGAGCTTCCGCCGACTCGGCGCGCGGCAGGTCGTTTGACGACGCGGCCCGCGCCGCTCGACGGCCTTCCTCTCCAAAGGATTCTCGCCGGCCTTCCTCTCCGAAGGCTTCGATGGCCTGAAGGATTGAGGCGGGGAGTTTCGACGCGAGGCCGTGGCGCTCGACGACTTCGCGCGGGTCGGGCGCGTCGGCGGGCGGCGTGAGGGTCGGGCCGGAGGCCACGTCGTAGACGCGGCCCGCGGCCACGTCAGAGATGACGAGCGTGAGCTGCGCGGCGCGAGGCGCGAGGCGCGACAATCCGCCGCCCTTGACCGCCGAGAGCGCGCGGCGCACGGAGTTGATCTCTTCGATGCCCGCGCCGCAGGAGACCAGACGGCGGTTCGCCGCGCGCAGGTCTTCTAAGGTCACGCGCGGGTCGCGCGGCCACTCCAGCATCGCGGAGCCGCCGCCGGAGACGAGGAAGATGACGAGCGCCGAAGGGTCGTCGGCCTCGCGCAGAAGATTGAACGCGGCGCGCGCGGCTTCGACGCTTGCCGCGTTCGGCAGCGGGTGTCCGCCGTCGAAGGCGAGCCAGCGACGCGAGAGTCTGTAGTTTGAAGGCGGCGTGGAGATGACGCCGCCGACGAGCCTTTCGCCGAGCCGCTCGTCGAGCGCGGAGGCCATCGCGGCGGCGGCCTTGCCCAGGGCGACCGAGTAGACGTTCAGCGCGCGCAGGTCGAACTCCGCATCGCAGACCCGCAGGCGCGCACCTTCGACTCCGACCGCGCCGAGCACGGCACGCTCGGCGTCGACGGCTTCGAGCACATCGCCGAAGATTTCGCGCGCGTGGCGTCGCAGCTCTTCGAGGTCTGGCAAGGCTCCCCTCAGTCCAGAGTGATGTGGGGGCGAAGTTGACGGAAGAGTCTTTCGCTGATGCCGCGCACCAACATGAGGTGCTCGGCGCGTCGGAACGGCCCGTAGCGCTCGCGCCACTCGACGATGCGCGCGGCGAGCGCCGGGCCGATGCCGGGCAGCTTCTCCAGCTCTGCGCGCGTTGAGTGGTTGAGTGAAACGCGCGGCGCGTCGTCGGCGAGGAGGGAAACATTTGAGGCTTGCGCGGCGGAGATGCCGGCTCGACGTGGCAGTTTGACGCAGGAGGAGCTGGCCGCGGCGGCGGCGAAGCACAGGATGATACAGCCGGCGCTTCTGCGGAGGAGGTTTCGTTTCAAGTGCGGAGGCCGCTTTCTGCGAAGGGTCTGCGATTCTTTGCCGCGCAAGTGTGCAAAATGCTAGAAGTCTAAAATTTTCAGAAACTTGTAACGCGAAAAGGCGAGAAATCCACAGACTTTTCCACAGCTTCTGTGGAAAAGTTGTCGAAAGCTTGTCGTGCAGGAAGCTGAAGGCGAAAAGAAAATTAAGAGGGATGGACAGGATAAAGATAAACGATGAACGCGGAATGCGGAACGCGGAACTGGAAGGCGGCTTGTCTTTCAGTTCCGCGTTCCGCGTTCATACTTCAGCGTTTCCTCCCATCCTGTCCATCTCGTCAATAGTCTTCCGCGTCCACTTCCCGCAGGTCGTCCCAGTGCGAGATGGTCTCGTAGGCGCGCGGGAGGACGGGGCGCGGGCGCGCGCCGTCGGCCTGTCCGATGAAGCCCTCGCGCTCTAAGGCGTCGAGGATGGCGGCGGCGCGACCGTAGCCGATGCGCAGACGCCTTTGCAGCACCGAGGTCGAGGCGCGCTTCATCTCGCAGCAGATACGCAGCGCCTGCTCGAACAGCTCGTCGCGCTCGCCCGTCGCGCCATCGGCACCGGCGGCCTCCTCTTCGGAGAGCGTGATCGTCTCGTCGTAGACAGGCTCGCCGCCCTGCGACTTGATGTGCGCGACGACGCGCGCGACTTCCTGCTCGTCCAGATAAGCGCCGTGAACACGCAGAAGGCGCGAGGTGCCGGGCGGGAGGAACAACATGTCGCCGCGACCCAGGAGCTGCTCCGCGCCGTTCGAGTCGATGATCGTGCGCGAGTCGACCTTCTGCGAGACGCGGAAGGCGATGCGCGAGGGGAAGTTCGCCTTAATCAGGCCGGTGATGACATCGACCGAGGGACGTTGCGTGGCGAGGACGAGGTGGATGCCGACGGCGCGGGCCATCTGCGCCAGCCGCGTGATGGCTTCTTCAACGTCCGAGCCGCAGGTCATCATCAGGTCGGCCAGCTCGTCAACGACGATGACGATATAGGGAAGCGTCTTCCAGGGCTGCCCCTCCTCGTCGAAGTCGAGGACGTTGTTGCGGCGCTCGACCTCTGCGTTATAGCCGTCGATGTTGCGCACGCTCCACTGCGCGAGCTGCTTGTAGCGCTGCTCCATCTGCGCGACGGCCCACTTCAAGGCGTTGGCCGCCTTCTTCGGCTCGGTGATGATCGGCGTCGCGAGGTGCGGGATGTCGGCGTAGAGGCCGAGTTCGAGCCGCTTCGGGTCAATCATGATGAACTTCACCTCGTCGGGCCGCGCCTTATAAAGGATCGAGACGACGAGCGTGTTCAGACAGACCGACTTGCCCGTCCCCGTAGCTCCGGCGATGAGCAGGTGCGGCATGCGCGTGAGGTCTGCGACGTAGTTGATGCCGTCAATTGTTTTGCCGAGCGCGATGGTGAGCTTCGACTCTGACTCGCGGAATGGGCGCGACTCCAGAACGTCGCGCAGAAAGATGGTCTCGCGTTCCGGGTTCGGGACTTCGATGCCGACGTGCGGCTTGCCGGGCAGACGGTCAATGCGCACCGACTCGGCTTCGAGCGCGATGCAGAGGTCGTCAACCAGTCCCGTCACGCGCGAATACTTGACGCCGGGGTCGGGCTTAAACTCGTAGGTGGTGACGACGGGGCCGGGGCAGATGTGCTTGATCTGTCCCGTCACGTTGAACTCTTTGCACTTCTCGGCGACGCGCTGCGCAATCTGGAGAAGCTCCTCGTCGGCCTGCTCGCGGCGCGGCGGCGCGGCGTTGAGGTATTCGAGCGAGGGGAACTTGTAGTCGAGCAGGGCCGCGGCGGCTTTAATCTCGGCGCGGCGCGCCGAAGAGCGCTCCGAGGTCGGGGCCGTCGGCACGAGCCGCTCGAAGGGCATCTCGTCGTCGAGGTCTTCGTCGCCCTCAGTCCGCACGACCGACGCCGTGCTCAGCATGTCGGACACGTCCGGCGTCTCGCGCACACTCTCGGCGGCGCTCGACCTGTCCGCCGCGCTCGAAGCGTCGGCGGGCGAGACTGAGACGCGCCTTGAGAGGCGCGCGGATTTCTCGCCGCCGGACTTCTCGTCGCCGCCCGCGCCGGCGGGTTCGACCACGACGCTCTTTGACGCGGCGGAAATAGAAGGCTGCGCGACGATTGAGGCCAGCTCGGCTTCGGCCTGCGCGAGTCGTGAGCGAATCTCGTCTTCGCGCGAAGCTCGTGCGTCGTCATGCGAGACGGTGCTGCGCTTGATGGCTGCGGAGGCCGAGGCGGCCTCGCCCTTCGCACCGCGCTTGGAGGCAATCGTCGGCGACGCCTCGACGCTCGCGGCTGCTTGTTCAGCGAGCCGACGCTCTTCGGCCTCGCGCTCGCGCGCGGCACGCGCCTCGCGCCGCGCCTCTGCACGCGCGAGCGCCTTCGCGCGTCGAGCCGCGCGCCAAGCCTGTATGCGGTCGAAGGTCTTGCGCAGAGTGCCCGCGGGGTTTGTGGCCGCGGCGGAGACGCGCTCGTATGCGGAGACGAAGGAGAAGTTGGTCGCGAGCAGCAGGCCGACCGCGGCGGCGGCGAAGAGCAGAACCGCCGTGCCGACCGTGTTGAGCGCGCCCCTCAAACTCTCCGCGACGAGCACGCCGACGAAGCCGCCCGCGTTGAAAGAGCGGTCAACGAGCGGCTGCGCGACGAAGAGCGAGAGCAGCGCGGCGGAGGCGACCGTGATGGTCACAAGCCCGATGACGCTTGAGAGCGGCGCGTGAATCCGCCGCGTGCGGAAACGCCGCCAGGCGGCGGCGACGAGAAGCAAGGGGAGGAGCGCGGCGGCCAGCCCGAACGACTGGAAGAGCGCCGCGGCGACGTTCGCGCCGAGCCGCCCCGTCCAGTTGCGCGCCGACGACGCACCCGCCGAAACCCACGAAGGGTCGTTCGGGCTGTACGAGACGAGGCACAGCGCAACCAAAAGCCCCACGGCCAGCAGCGCGACGGCGACGATCTCGTTGCGCCGCGTGTTACGCGGCTTCGCGGCAGCGCCGCCCGCCGCCCTCATCCGCGCTTCGATCTGTGCAGTTGCCATAGCTTCTCCGAAAGGCGGGCGTCCGTCCGAAGAGACCGGGACGCCGCCTGACTGAAGAGACACAGAAGAGACGCTGGCAGGGGGGCTGCCGTTAGTATTGCCGATTGTACACCACGCCTTTGACGGCGAGGTCAGAAAACTTTAGCTAAGCCGCGCGGCGCGCGAGCAGGTACGCCTTGATGAAGTCGTCTATGTCGCCGCCGAGCACGGCGTCAACGTCACCGCGCTCCAGCTTCGTGCGTGCGTCCTTGACGAGCCGGTAGGGCGCGAGCACGTAGTTGCGTATCTGCGAGCCGAAGGAGATGTCAGCCTTGCTGGCTTCGAGCGCCGCCGTTTCCGCCCGGCGCTTCTCAAGCTCCAATTCATAAAGGCGCGAGCGCAGAACCTGCATCGCCACCGCGCGGTTCTGGTGCTGCGAGCGCTGGTTCTGGCACGCGACGACGATCCCCGTGGGCAGGTGCGTGATGCGCACCGCCGAGTCGGTCGTGTTAATGTGCTGGCCGCCCGCGCCCGTCGAGCGGTAAGTGTCAACGCGCAAGTCCTTCTCGTTGATCTCGACCTCGATGTTCTCGTCAATCTCCGGCGAGACGAAGAGCGACGCGAACGAAGTCTCGCGCGTGCCCGTCCCAAAGGGCGAGATGCGAACCAGGCGGTGCACGCCCGCCTCCGCCGACAGCAGACCGTATGCGTACTCGCCCTCGACGCGGAACGTCGCGCTCTTGATGCCTGCCTCCTGCCCCGGCTGGTAGTCCAGCACTTCGGCCTTGAAGCCGCGCTTCTCGGCCCACTTCAGATACATGCGAAGCAGCATCTCGGCCCAGTCCTGCGCGTCCGTGCCGCCCGCGCCCGACTGTATCGAGCAGATGGCGTTCGAGGCGTCGTGCGTGCCCGACAGGAGCATCTCGGTCTCGGCCTCGGAGACTTCGCCTTCGAGACGCGCGACCAGCTCGCGCAGCTCCTTCGCGCTGCCTTCGTCTTCGGCCGCGAATTCAAAGAGCACTTCCGCGTCGGCCACAGCCGACTCGAAACCCTCCTGCCGCCGGATGACGCGCTCGATGCGGCTGCGCTGCTGCAAGACCTTCTGCGCGGCCTCCTGGTCAGACCAGAAGTCCGGCTCGGACGCGCTCTCTTCCAAGCGCCGCAGCTCCTCGCGCTTCGACGCTACATCAAAGAAACCTCCCGAGCTGCTCGACGCGCGTGCGCAAATCGTCGGCGCGCAGGCGCAGGTCCCGGTCTTCACTGTCACTCAACTGCAAAGCTCTCGACATTCAACCTCCGAAACGAATCGCTAAAGTTAACGGCCAAGATGGCTCACCAGACGTTGTAGTTATATTCAAACATTGCGTACTGCGAAACAGCGACGCCGTCTTTCATGGCCGGTTTAAACTTCACTTTTAGCGTGGCTTTAATGGCCCTCTCGTCAAACTTCTTACAACCCGACTCCCGGCGAATCACCACGTCCGTTACCTTGCCGGATTTATGTAGCACCGCCCGCAAAAGGGCGCTCCCATGACCTTCACATCCTTCGGCAGACGGAAAGTTGTTAGCCCTGCTTTTATTGTCAATGACGGCCTTCTTATCCACCTCGCTCTGACCGTAAACCCTCTCAGCATCGTCCACGGCCGACAGTTTGTCTTGCGGCCGAGTCGCGGCACACGCGTAAGGGGCGAGTAAACAAACGGCGGCAAAGACAGCGCCCCGGATTGCGTGTAATTCAGTCTTCAATAGTCTTACGCCCCCCACTCTTTCTCCTTCTCAACGACAGCCCGACGGCGAACACGCTGACGAAGGAGCAGGCGGCGGCGAACGCGTCGCCGAACATCACGTAAACGGTCTGGCCGCCCTGTGCGCGCGAGACCGTCCAGGCGCGCACGGCTTCACGGAACCTCGGCGTCTCGTCGAGCACTTGGCCGCGCGGCGTGACGTGCGCGCTGATCCCTGTGTTCGTCACGCGCAGGAGCGTCCGTCCCGTCTCGACTGCTCGGAAGACCGCGTTCGAGAGGTGCTGTCGCACGACGGCCGTGTCGCCCTGGTATGCGTCGTTCGTGATTTCAATCAAAACGTCCGCGTCCTCCTCTGCGAAGCGGCGCGTAATCTGCGGGTACGCCGACTCAAGGCAGATGAAGACTCCCGCGCGCGGAGCTTCAGGGCCGCCGAGCGGCATCAGCGTGTAGCGCGTGCCCGGCGTGAAGTCGCCGACGACTCCGCGGATCGAGTCCGAGCCGGGCACCCAGCGCGGCACGGGCACATACTCACCGAACGGCATCAGGCGAATCTTATCATAATGCGCGGCGACGCGGCCCTCTTCATTTACCAGGACCGCCGCGTTGTAGCCGCCGCTATCCCCGGTCGGCTCCAACGAATTGAAGAGGAGCGACGCGCGGTTCTCCCGCGTGAAGCGCGCCACGCGCTCGCGGAACTCCGCGTCGCGCTCGAAAGAGAAGTTCATCGGCGACTCCGGCCAGACGACGACGCGCGGCAGCTTCGAGACTGTAGACTGCGGCGACGTAACCGCGGCTGGCGACGACGTGACTGCGGCCCGCGGCGACGAAACATCCGGGTCGTCGTTTCCTAAACCACGGCCCTCATCAATCTCGCGAAGCGCCGCCGCGCTCGTCTCGAAGTGGCGCGCGGCGAGCGCGGCGTACTCTTTGGCCGAACGCTTGAAGTCGGGGATGACATCGGGCTGCACCGCGACGACGAGTGCGTCGGGCGCGCTCGTCGTCTCACGCGTCGCGTTCAAACTCGTGATGACGACGGCGAGCGCGACGCACGCGACCGCCGCGAGCGAGACGAGCGCGGCCCGCGCGTCCCGTCTGAGCAGCGCGTAGGCGAGCGCCGAGTTGAAGGCGAGGACGAGGAAGCCGACGGCGTAGACGCCGCCGAAGCGCGCCGACTGTATGAGCGCCGGCTCGAAAGCCTGCGAGTAGCCGACCGCGTTCCACAGTTGGCCGATGACGCCGAGGCGTGCCCATTCGAGCGCGGCCCACAAAGGCGCTGCGAGGAAGAGTGCCGAGCTTCCAAAGCGCGCGCACAGGCGCGCGAGCGCGAGCGCGAAGAGCGCGGGGAAGAGGCCGCCCGCGAGCGCCGGTGCCAGCAGAAGCAGGTTGGCGAGCCACGCGGGTATTTCCGCGTAGCGGATCATCGGGAACGTGAGCCAGTGGCAGGAGCTGTAGAAGAAGACCGTGCCGGCGAAGAGGCCGAGCAGGAACGACTGCGGCGCGCGCGGCCTCCGAGCGATGATGAGGAGCAGCGGCACGAACGCGACCCAGGCGAGCGGCCAGAGGCCGAAGTCGGGGAACGCGAGCGTGAGAAGGAGGGCAGAGAAGAGGGCGCAGAGAGTTTCGGCGAGTGTCGGCGCGGCTGCCCAGGCGCGCGCCGCGAGAAGCTTCAGGCGTCGGCCACGCCGTGCCGAGGCGTCGAGTGAGACAGCTTCCTGCACGGCCCGGAGTTTATCAGAGCCGCCACGCCCGCGTCACCGAGGCGGGCGGCGCGGTGAGTCTCTAAGGGCTGCGAAAAATTTCTGAGCCGGGGAAGCGGCTGCGGCAAATCGTCCAGCCTGAAGAGTCAAAACGACGGAAATCGTCACCCATCAAGTGACAATTTTTGTCGAGATGACGCGCCCGCGCACCTCCCTCTGTCGCCGCGGAAGGACTGAGTTAGTGACACAGCGTTGACAGTTTGTCGCCGCGCGGCGACGGCGTGCAAGCACGAGAATGGCCGGAAAACGGGAGTGAAAAAAGAAAGCGCCCCAAAAGCGGGAGAACCCGGCCGGGGAGGCCAGGTTCCTGAAAGGTTGGTATATTGTAGGGTCGCTCGGCGGGCGGCTGGCGTAGCGGCAGGCCACGCTCAGAGAAGTGATGGCGGCGGGGTCACGGTTCAACTGCCTCCGTGCTTGCCGCTGCTCTTAAAAGCACTTCGCGTGCCACGGCGGAGCGTTTCCAGGAAACCGGGCGGCCACTTCCTGAAAGACGGGCGGCCAGATGCCACGCTCAAGAGCGCGGCTGACACGAGGCGGCGCGGGCGAGTTGAACGGGGCGCGACGTTTCAGCCGAGCCGTTCAACTTCGAGCGCGCAGCCGCGCGCGCCGACGACGCGGACGCGCTCTCCCTCGCGCGCCGCAGTCGCGCCGACGCGCACACGCGCACGCCAAAGCTCCCCGCCGACAAGCACGAAGCCTTCGGGTTTCAGGTCGCGCTCGACAGAGCCGACGCGACCGACGAGCCGAAGCGGGCGCGACGAAGATTTCCTGTGTCTCGAAAGGAGCGCGACGTAGAAGAGCAGCGCGAGCGCCGCGGCGGCGAGGACGTAGAAGGGAAAAACGAAGGCGCGCATCAATGGTTTCGGGGCAGTAGCCCGACCGTGAGGGAGGCCACAGGGGAAAGGATGAAGTAGGAAGGATGAAGTAGGAAGGCGGAAGGATGAAGTGGACGCTCTATAGGATTTACTTCATCCTTCCGCCTTCCTACTTCATCCTTCCAAAGACGCCCTCCCTCACGGTCGGGCTACTGCCTTTACTTGATGCCGGCTTGCAGTTGGCGTTGGAGGGCGATGGCCTCCTGGTTGTTCGGGTCTATCTGCATGGCGCTCTGGGCGTAGGCGGTGGCCTGCGCGCGGTCGCCGCGTTCGAGGAAGATGCGGCCCAGGAGGATGTGTGCGTCAATGAGCTTGTGGTCTATGTCCCAGAAGATCGAAGTCTTGAGCTGGTTGATGGCCGAGGCCAGCTCGCCGCGTCGCTGGTAGATGCGCCCTGTGAGCAGGTATGCCTGCGGGTTCATCGGCTCGATGCGCACCACGTCGCGCAACTCCGTGAGCGCCTCGTCGTCGCGGCCCGCGTCGTAGAGTTCGCGCGCCTTGGCGAGCAGCTCATCTGCGCTCGTCCCCGGCTGGGCCGTCGGCTCCTCCTGCGTGTTCTTCCAGGAGATATAGTCGGCAATGTTGAAGTCGCCGCGCATGTGAATGGGGAGGAGCGAGGTTGTCTGCGACTGCTGCCACTCGACCTGCGCC
>JALZHC010000578.1 GCA_030914105.1 Acidobacteriota bacterium | reverse complement strand
GTCTTTGCCTTTGGAGAGTGCGGCGCTGCCGCGCTCGAACTCGCGTCGCGCCTCGTCGGGCACGCGCGCGTCCACGGCGGCGGCGCGCGCGTTCGCGGCGGCGCAGGCCGGCGAGGTCGTGTCGGGCGTCAGCTCCACGTCGAGGTAGGAGCGGAAGATGAGGACGAGTTCGACCTGGCGGCGCTCGGTCTGGTAGCAGGGGGCCGTGAAGTTAACGACGTACTGCCCGCGCTGCAAAGAGGTGAAGTGGAAGCGCCCGCGGTTGTCGGTCGCCATCTGGTCGAGCGTGCCGCCGCCGACCTTCTCCAGCGTGACGCGCACGCCCTCGGCGGGCGACATGCTCCCGCCGAAGCGCACCTGGCCCGTGATGTCAACGTTGGTGGTCGAGGGGTTGTAGGTGTCGCGGTCGCGCTCGCTGTTCTGCGCGCGGGCCGACGCGGCGAGGGCGAGAAGGGCGAGCGCGAGAAAGATTCGACGGGCCATGCGGAGTTGCCCTCCCCTCTTGACGGTCGTGTGCGGCGCGCGGCGGCGGCGCTAATGATGGCCCCGCGGCGTGCGGAAAGGCAGGGAGGGAGGGCTTCGATCGAAGCCCTCCCTCCGGGGTGCGTCCCGCCTCGGTCGGCGGGTGTGTGAATCGGGCGCGGGCTAGAAGTTGTACCTGAACCCGAACTGGATGAGACGCGGCGGAACGGCCGTCTCGGTGATGCGACCCAGGGTCGAGATCGTCCCGACGTTTAAGGCCGACGGGAAGCGGAAGACCGGGTGGTTGAAAAGGTTGAAGAAGTCGGTGCGGAAGCTGAACTGGTTGCGCTCGCCGATGTGGAAGTGCTTCATGACGGACAAGTCCCAGTCAGACTGGCGCGGGCCGCGGAAGATGTTGCGCGGCGTGTTGCCGAACCCCGTCGCGCCGGGGTTCGACGAGAAGCCGGCGGCGGGGATGATCGGCGCGGTCGTAAAGCAGGCCGGGTTGATGTAGTGGTCGAGGCGGTCTTCGATGCGCCCCGAAGTGTAGGCATCCTGGTAGCTGCCGCAGATGAACTGGGCGGTGCCGGCGGCCGTGCCGAAGATGCCGCCCGACGTGCTGTCGGTGACGGAGAAGGGCAGGCCCTTCTGGTAGGTGACGATCCCGCTCACGCTCCAACCGCGGAAGACCTGGTTGTCGAGGAAGCTGTCCTTGCGGACGGGGATGTCGTAGGAGTAGCTCACCACCAGGCGGTGCGGGCGGTCGAAGTCGCCGCGGGCGTAGTTCTGCTGCGGGCTGGACTGGTCGTTGTAGATGTTCGCGCCGTTCTGGCCGGCGCGCGTCGCGTTCAGCTCGTCCGTGGAGAGCGAGCCGCTGACGTTGTCGCGCTCGCGCGAGTAGGTGTAGGCCGCCTGGAAGTAGATGCCGTGCTGGAGGCGGTGCAGCAGAGTGAACTGGAGCGAGTTGTACATCGCCTGGCCGATGTTGCCGGAGTAGCGCGCGCCGCGCTTGCGCGAGAGGCCGAGAACCTGATGGCGCAGCTCCTCGTTGTTCACCGTGTTGTTGGTGATCGTGTAGCTGACGCCGTTGATGTCGGTGACCGTGACCGGGTGCGCGGGGCTGGCGACGACGGCCATGTACGGATCCCAGATGCCGAGGCCGCCGACATAGTGCGTGCCGACGTAGCCGACCTCCATCGCCCAGCCGCGCCAGATGTCGCGCTGGAGAGTCAGGTTCCACTGACTCGTATAGGGCGTGTAGGCGTCGAGCGGGGCGGAGGTGAACGAGGCGAGGTTGATCGAGCAGTCGGTGGCCGTCCCGCCGTAGTTGAGGCAGCGGTTGCCCGCGGCGTCAACGAAGATGGGCGCGACGTTCGGGTCGTTCGGGTCGAGCGGCCCCGTCCCCGACGTGCGGCGCAGGCCGGCAAAGCGCGTGGCCGAAGGGATGAAGGCCGACGCGATGATCGAGGGCGGCGGGATGCTGCCCAGAGGGTTCGCCAGTTGGAGCGCCGCCGGGTTGGCGTTTGAAGAGAGCGGCTGCACCGTGAAGGGCGCGGCCAGAGAGTTCTGGAGAATGTTCTGGTTCGAGAGGCGCTGGTAGTACATGCCGAAGCCGCCGCGCAAGACCGTCTTCTGGTCGCCGTTGATGTCGTAGGCGAAGCCGACGCGCGGCGCCCAGTTGTTGCCGTCGAAGCAGCTCTTCAAGGCGCAGTCGGAGACGCCGGGCGTCCCCTTAAAGCCGGCGAGGTTGACCTTCTCAGGGATGAGGAAGGGGTTCAGGCCGCGGGCCGCCAAGCTGGGGTCGAAGATGCCCGCGCGGAACAGCTTGTCGTGGCCGAAGCTCATCCCCTCCCAGCGCACGCCGAGGTTTAAGGTGAGCCGAGACGACCAGCGGTAGTCGTTCTGGAAGAAGCCCGCGTAGTCTGTGGCGACGAAGTTGCGGGCCGGGTCGCCGAAGGCCGACTGGATGGCTGTGACGCGCCCGCGCAGGAAGTTCTGGAAGGCCGTACAGTCGTTGGTGTCCTTCGTGCAGTTGGCCGCGGCGAGCGCCTGCGTGCCGGTCGCGCCGAAGGTGAGCGAGCCGCGGACGGAGAAGTTGTTGAAGCGGTTGAGCTGGTACTGGATGCGCTCGCCGCCGAACCTCATGCTGTGCTTGCCGTGAATCCAGGAGAAGGTCTCGACGAGGTTGTACTGGTTCGAGGTCGTGGCGCGGTCGTCGTTGACGCCCGTGCCGATGGAGAACAGCCCCGTGACGGCGACGCGGTACATGCCGGGGAACTGGTCGCTGTTGCCGCGCGTCGCGCCGATCTGTTGCAGCGTGATGACGTCGAAGGGGTTCTGGCCGGCGATGTAGCGGCTGTAGCCGGCGCGCAGCTCGTTGACCTTCGTCGCGCTGAAGATGTGCGTGAAGTTGAGCGAGAGGAAACGGTTCTGCTGGACGTCTGTGCGCGGGAAGGTGAGCGAGGTGTCGGTGCCGTAGGGTTTGGCAACCGAGCCGTTGTCCCAGAACCAGCGGCCCGTGAGCTTCTCCTTGCCGCCGCGCCAGAAGCGGTCGTAGCTGATCGTGTACTGGTTGTCGACGACCGGGGCGACGGCCTTGAAGAAGCAGTTGAAGTTCCCCGTAGCGCCGCCCGTGACGGCCCCGCAGCCGCTCTGGCCGACGCGCGGGACGAGGAAGGTGCCGCCGTAGCGCGAGTCGTGGAGGTTGAGGATGTTGACGGCCACGGGATCAATCTGCGCCGGCGTCAGGCCGAAGGCCGACGCGAGCAGCGCCGCCGAAGTCGTGCCGTCCGAGTTGGTCGGGAACGCCTGCACGATGGGGCTGGTGGTCGAGCCGTTGGGGTCGACGCCGTTTCGGGCGCGCACGCCCTGGTAGTTGAAGAACCAGAAGCCGCCCGCGCCGGGCACGGGGCCGGAGGCCGAGCCGCCGAAGACCGTCTGCAACAGCTTGCCGCGCTTCGAGCCGGCGCGGTTGGCGAAGAAGTCGTTGGCGTTCAGGGCGTCGTTGCGGTGCGTCAGGTAGAGGTCGTAGTGGAAGTCCTTCGAGCCGGTCTTGATGATGAGGCCGAGAGCGCCGCCGCCCTTACTGCCCTGCGTGGCGTCGTAGAGCGAGGTGGCGATCTTGAACTCCTGAAGAACGTTCGGGTTCGGCA
>JALZHC010000092.1 GCA_030914105.1 Acidobacteriota bacterium | reverse complement strand
CCGCGCCGTCTTTTATCTCTTAACTTTTACCTTTTACCTTCTCCCACGCCCTCCCTCACGGTCGGGCTTCTGCCTCGCCTTACTGGAAGACGCGCTCCACGGGCACGACGACGACCTGTTCGGGCCGGACGCCTATCCTGTAGCTCTCGATGACCTTGTCCTCGTCGAGTATCTCCTGCGGCTTGGGCGAGTTGTACTTGATGGGCGAGGGTGCGCCGCGAACTATCGCGTCGCGCAAAGCTTCGGCGTCCTTCGTGATGATGACGACGCGCATGCGGTCGGTCTTGAGGTACTGACGGATGGCGCGGTTCACGTCGGCGAGCGTGAGCCGGGAGAGTCGTTCGCGCATGTAGGTGTTGAAGTCCGGCGTGCCGTAGTAGCGGCTGTCGAGCGCGTAGCCGAGCTGCGCGTCCTGCGTGGCCGTGAGCACGTTCGCATACTTCGTCAGGAAGTTGCGGATGTCCTCGAAGTCTTTCTGCGGCATCCCTTCGCGCACGAGCTTGTCGTACTCGTAAAGAGCAGCGCGCAGCGCGAACAGAGAGTTCTGCGGCTCGACGGGCCGAATCCAGATTTGAAAAATCTGCGACGAGCGCGCCAGATTCGGGTCGGGCGTGAACTGGAACATGCCGCGCGGGAAGTATTCGACGTATGCGTAGTCGCCGTAATTCAGCCCGCGCGCCTCGCGCAGGCGTTGATAAAGGTGGCTGACCGAAGAGCGGTGCTGGCCGAGGTAAGAGGCGACGAGCGCGAGCGCGGGCCAGTCCTTGTCCGAGCGGTTGACCGGGATTGGAAAGCCCATCGAGATGGCCGTGGCGCGCGTCTCGCGCTTGACGATCTCAATCCTTAGCCCGGGCGCGACGCGCGGCTGTCCGAAACTCTTCGGCGCGGGCCTGCCCGACGGAAGTTTCGCGAAGTCCGCCTCGACGCGCGCGGGGAAGTCTGCCGGGTAGCCTCCGGCGAGGCCGACGACGAGATTCGACTGCGTGTAGTTGTCGCGGTAAAAGGCGCGCACGTCTTCGAGCGTGAGCTTTTGAAGTGAAGTGACCGTGCCGATGTCGTGGTGCGCGTAAGGGTGGCCGGCGTAGATGATCTGGTAGAGGTACTCCTTGCCCAGCTCTTCGTCGTTCCCTTGCCTGAGACTGACGGTCAGGAAGTTGATCGCGTTCGTCTTGAGGCGCGCGAAATCTTCCTCGCGGAAGCCTGGGTCGAGGAGCATGTCGCGGATGAGGCTGTAATATTTTTCGAGGTTGTCGGCGTGCGTCGTGCCCGAAAAGACGGTCATCTCCTTGTCAACCTGCCAGCCGAAGGAGGTCGCCAGAGGGTACATCGCCTCGACGATCTGTTCGTAGGACATCGAGCGCGAGCCGCCCTCTGCGAGCATCGCGGCGGTCAGAGAGGCGACCCCCTCTTTGCCCGCGGGGTCGGAGGCCGCGCCCGTGTTGAAGAGGATGCGGAAGGTGACGAGCGGCGAGCGCGAAGGCTGGAGCACGTCTGCGATTTTGTTGCTGCTTGTCATCGGGGATTTCGTCCGGGCGGTCGCGGCCTTCGGACTTCGCGCGCCCGTCTGCGCGAAGGAGGCAGAGAAGGGAAACAGAGCGGCCAGGCCGACGAGAAGAAGGCTGAGCGTGCGTCGCATCAGTTGCTACCTCCTTTCGACCGTCCGACCGAGGCGATTGATTGACCCTTCGTCGAAAGCGTGACGACGGTGCGGCTCTCCTCGCGGAAGTACTTGCGCGCGGCGTCGCGTATGTCTTCGGGCGTGACCCGTTGATAGGTGTCGAAGAGACGGTTGAGGGTTTCGGGCGTGCGCGCGAGCGCGACGTAGGGGGCGAGCGCGCCCGCAATCGCGTCGTTGCTGTCCATGGCGAGCGCGAACTGGTAGCGCGCACGCGAGCGCGTGGCGTCGAGCCGGGCCTGTTCAATCAGCTCGGTCTTGTAGCGCTCGAAGGTCTTGACGATCTGGTCGCGGACGTAAGTGACCTGCGCCGGGTCTTTGACGCGCGCGTAGACGGCGAACAGCTCCGGGTCGGCCCGGTGCGGGAAGTCTGCTTCGAGGTCGTCAACCTTCTGCTCTTTGAGAACGAGCTGCTGGTAGAGATCGGAGTTCTCGCCGAAGGCGATCTGCTGGAAGAGGTCGAGCGCGGCGAACTCCTTGCTCTGGTCGGAATACTTCGGCGCGTGGAAGGCGACGACGAGGTGCGGCAGAGTCGGCGCGTCCCAGTCAATGTGGGCCGTGCGCGACTCTCGTTGCGGCGGCTCTTCGGGGATATCGGCCTTGTAGTCGCCGCGCTTCCAGTCGCTCCAGTACTTCTTCGTCAACTCAAGCGCGCGCTCGCGCGTCACGTCGCCGACGACGACCACGGTCGTATATTCGGGCCGGTAGAAGCGTCGGAAGAACTGGAGGCTGTAGTCGTACTGGTTGGGCATGTCTTCGATGTCTTTGAGGTAGCCCATTGTCGTGTGCGAGTAGGTGTGACGTTTGAACGCCGTCTCGCGCAGGACTTCGTGCATCTTCGTGAAGGGGTTCGAGCTGTTCTTGTCGTACTCGCCCTTGATGGCCTTCGACTCGGTCTTGAACTGTTCGGGCGTGTACTTCAGACGGATGAAGCGGTCGGCCTCGACCTGCATGATCTGTTCGAGGTCGTCCTTTGAGAACGTGGCGTGGTAGACCGTGCGGTCGTCGGTCGTGTAGGCGTTGGTGTCCGCGCCGGCGCGCTTGAAAATCTCTTCGCGACGTTCGGGCGGGAAGTTTTCGCTCCCGCGGAACATGATGTGCTCGAAGAAGTGCGCGAAGCCGCTGCGGCCCGCCTCGACCTCGTTGCGCGAGCCGGCGCTCACCACCACGTAGAGCGCGACGAGGTTCGGGTAGTCGGTCGGAACAGTGATGAGCCGCAATCCGTTCGGCAGGTCGTCAATCGAGTAGTTGTAGGTGAAGAGCTTGCTTGAGCGCGACTGGCGCGCGAAGCCTGCGAGCGGCAGCGCGAACAGGAGCGCGGCAAGGAGCGTGCATCTCATGGCGTGACTCCGAAAGCTTTGAATTGGAATTTGGTCGGAAGACGCGGGAATTATACACGAAGAGGACGCAAAGAGCCGAGCGCGGGCCGCCGCCGCCTCAACGCCTTCTACGATGCCTGGTGCGGACGGTCGGCGTCGGAAGCTCCGCGCCGGGCGGGACGAGCCACAGATCGACCGTCTTCTCTTTCCGCAGGCCACCGCCGACGGCGACGACGCGGCTCAGGTCAACCGCGTTCGACCTCGCGAGGGCGAGTTTCGCGCGCGCGGCTATCTGCCGGTCAGTCCCGCGACGGCGCGGCCTGGCGTAGCCGATGATGCAGCCGCGCAAGGACGGGTCGCGCCGTAACATGTCGGCGAAAATGTCGTAAAGCCCTCTGGCATCCGGGTAGAACTCGTCGCTGTCTTCGTAGAGTCTCTCCTCCGGGTCGCCGCGCTCTATGATCGGGAAACTGTCGAAGAGCACAGGCGTCTTAGTCCCGGCCAACATCAGCGTGGGGTCGAAACGGTTGACGGGCAGGTCGGCTCCGGGCGGGACAAGCCAGAGTTCGTAAGTCACTTCGTTGCGCAGCCCGCCGTCAACGACCGAGATACGCGACGCGTCCAACCCGCGCGTGTGCAGCATGTAATCCAAAGAGGAGCTGGCGCGGCGCAGAGTCGCTCCGGGGAATTTATTCGTCACCGGATAGACGACGATGTAGCCCCTGGACTCCGGGTTGTTCTGCAACTCGATGGCGAAGCCGTCAAGGCGTGCCATCAGGTCTGAGCGTGGTATGTTGCCGAAAGAGTCGAGGAGGCGCGCGGCCCTTTGCTGCGGGGGCGCGGCGGCGTGGAAGAGCGACAGAAGCAGAATTGACAGAAGAAGCTTTTTCATTCGCCCCTCACGGCGGCGAGGTCTTCGGCCAGCATCTGCGGGACGTTCAGAATCTCCTGCCAGCCCGACTCGTCGGCGCGCATCCTCTCGGTCAGCTCGTCGCGCAAAGTTCTCAGACGGTCGCTCAGAGTGTGCGGATAGTTGTTGAGGTCGGGGAAGCGCCGGAGTTGTTCTTCGACGAAGGCTTTCTGTTTGAGTATCGAAGGGATTGATTCGTGGCGACCGCCGACCCAGAAGGGGAAGAGGAGACGTTCGACGCGGACAGCGCCGGGAATCTCAATCTCTTCGTCGTCTAATCCCGTCACATCGGCGACGTAGCGGCCTTCTTCGTCAACGCCGCGGAAGACTTGCAGGCGTCCGGGCAGCGTTGACTTCTCCGGCGTGTTGGAAGCCTTGAGCGTCGGTCGCCCGTCAATGACACACTCCTTGAAGATGACGCCGGCGATGCGCCGGACTTCGCCCGAAAGCTTCGTGCCGATGCCGAAGCCCGCGGCTTCCGGAAACTCTTCGACGACGCGGCGAATCTGTTCCGCGTCCAGGTCGCCCGTCAGCACGGGCATCAACCCTTGAAGGCCGTTCGCCTCGAAGAACTCCAGACACCACTTTCCGAGTTTCGCCAGATCGCCCGAATCCACGCGGAAGCCTTTGAAGGCTCGGCGGCGAGCCTCCGTCGAGGTCGCGGCCAAAGCCGCGTGGACGGCCCCCATGTGAACGTCAATCGTGTCTAAGAGGAGCGTCGTACCCTGCGGGTTGGCGTCGAGCCAACGCTCGAAGGCGACCTGCTCGAAATGTTTAGGGCGACCTGTGCGCGGCTCAATCTCCGGCTCGTCCATGAACTCGACGTAGGACTGCTGCCAGTAGTGCGCCTCCGTGCCGACCGCGGGGATTTCCAGGCGGTGCGCGGCCTCCATGTTCGAGGTGTCGTTGAAGCCTCCGATGAAGGCGTAGGTCGCAACATCAACGGCGCGCTCGATGTCGCCGTTGCGGCGCAGGGAGAAGTCGGAGAGCCAGCGGTCGCCCGCGGCCATGCGGATCTGCATGGCGATTGAAGCGGTCGTCATCGGAAGGTCAAACGCGTGCTCGAACTTTATCTCCTGCGCCTGTGCCAGCCCGAACGCGCCCGTGATGTCCGCGAACGGCTGGCCCGCGAAGGTGATCGTGCCCGGGCGGACGGCCCGCACCGTCCCCGCGAACGTGATGTCCTCGACCGCTTTGGCGAACAGGCGCATCCCGCCGCGATCCTGTTCAAGCGTTCGCAGGCGCGGGCGGTCAATCCGCAGGTCGAGGAAGGAACGAATCAGCCTCTCGTGGCCGAGGCACGGCGCGTATGGAAGTTTCCTCTGCGCCGCGTAAAAAGTGGCCTCGGCCTCGCTCAAAGGTCTGTCGTGCAGGCGCGTCACGTCTTTGTAGGACGCGTCGCCCATCGTGGCGTGGTAGCGGTCAATGTTCAGCATAAAAGTACTGAGTACTGAGTACTGAGTGGCGAGACGATGGTAGAACTCAGTACTCAGTACTTTATCTGAGCCAGAGGTAGACAACCAGAGCGGACGCGAGCAGAGACGTTATGCCGAAGAAGCGAAACAAGGAGGCGCGGGGAAAGAGTTTTTCCAAAGTGTCCGGGCCGACCAGATCCTTCAGGCCGCCCAACACGCTCATGTATTGGCGTATGAAAAAAGCCCGCAGCGCCCCAGGCCAGACGGTTGCGAGGACGCCGATGGCTGCGAAGTATACCGCGAACAGAAGGTAGAGGATGGTTCTCAGCACGGCTCAGATTACCTCCGCCCCCGCCCGCCGCATCTCTTCGACGGCGCGTTCGCCGTCGCCGGGCTGTAGGTTAACTGCGCGCATGGCTTCCGTCAGCGCCTTGACCTTGAAGCCTCCGCGCAGCGCGTCGAGGACTGTGTTCTTGACGCAGTAATCCGTGGCGAGGCCGCCGACGTAAACTTCCGTCACGCCCTTCTCGCGCAGAAGCTCTTCGAGGTTTGTGCCGTCGAACGCGGAGTATTGATCTTCGTCGCCCATGCCTTTGGAGATTATCTGAATGCGCGGGTCGTCGAGAAGCTCCGTGTGAAACTCCGCGCCGCGCGTGTTCTGGACGCAGTGGACGGGCCATGTGCCGCCGTAGGCAGCGAAGTGCCTGGTTTGTGCCGGATGCCAGTCGCGGCTTTTGTAGACCGGCTCGCCGCGTTCGAGGAACTGCGCAATAAGACGGTTGAGCGGCGCGACCACCTCGTCGCCGCGCTCGACTGCGAGCGAGCCGCCGGGGCAAAAGTCGTTCTGAACGTCAACGACGATGAGCGCACGCCTCTCCGTTTGTTCCTCCGACATCCGTCTACCTCCTCGGCGCAGCCTGGGCCTCGAACACGCCGCACGCCTCCCTCATGCCTCAATTGTACGACACCGCCGACGCAAGTAAAGCAGCCCGCGCGTCGTCCACATTGTTTTCAGGATAGACGTAAGGCGAGAGACATTAAACAACGCAGACACCGAAGGACACAGAGGATGCACAGAGAGTTGAAAAAAACTCTGTGCATCCTCCGTGTCCTCTGTACCTCTGTGTTTAATGTATGAGGTCAGGACTTCTGGCCGTTGCCGTTCTTGCGCGTGGGGCGTTTACGCTCGCTCGTGCGTGTTCCGCCGCCCTGTTCGTACTGCGTCGAGTTCGGCCCGAAGACTGCGCGCAATCCGCTCAGCGCACGCGTCTTGATGGCCGCGATTTCCGCAGTCCCTTCGTTGAGGGCGTTCGTGAGGGCCGTGATCTGCATACGGAGGGTTTCCAACTGGTCGCGCTTCTGCCGCACGGCGGCAATCTTATCCTGTAGGCCCTTGAGCGTGACTTCGCCCAACGTAAACGTCGGGTTGTCCGTCCACACACGCTCGATCCGCTCGATGTCCACGAGAACCGCATCAACAGAGTATTTTGTGGGCATTTTCTTCTCCTTCCTCAGCGTCGAAAGGTTGTGAGTATCGGCCCAGGACTTCAACGCTTACGGCGAGTGCATAAGACGAGGCGTTGAACTCTTGAGCCGCGGCGCGAAACACTTAAACCGGGCATTGAAGACTTCAACCACCCCGTTGAACTTTCCAACAAACTTCCCAAACAGTTCAACGACCCGGTTGAAAACTTCAACCCGCCGGTTGGAAAAACAAACCGACCGCTTGAAACTCAAACCACCTGCCCAAAAGGTTCGTGAGGCCATTTCGTAGGTTCAACTACTCGGCTGGCAAAACCGACGCTGGGTGAGCGGACGCATTATGCCACGCCTCCTCATTCGGCGCACTAAAAAATTTTCCGACGCGTTATTTTATGGTGACGGGAAGTCTAAAATAATGATTGAGGCGATTCTACATATAAGAGTATTATGCAGAATTAGTTCTGCATAATATCCCTAATCTGAGTGTTATGCGGAATTAATTCCGCTTATACAATAGTTAGGCGTCTTACCCTATAAAGGAGGACAAATATTAAATGACTGAAACGGCTATTATCCCTGTGAAGTATGTGTTCCTTGATGTAGTTGGGTTCACTCATGACCGGAGCGTAGAAACTCAATCGGATATTGTGCGTGCTTTAAATGAAATAGTTAAAGCTAGTGTTGATGAAAGTTCGATCCCCGATAACAACAAGATATTTATTCCTACAGGCGACGGTATATGCATAGCCTTACTCAATATTGACTGTTTAGAGAAAATAGAAACACCCTACGATCTTCATCTAAGAATCGCGCTGAGCATACTCAGAAGATTGGACGAATATAATAACGCTGATAAAGACGAGGAACTAAAATTTAAGATTCGTATCGGCATAAATGAGAATGTTGATAATGTTGTTATAGATATAAATGGAAACCGGAATGTTGCCGGTGATGGAATCAATATGGCTCAACGAGTAATGAGTTTAGCCGATGGCAATCAAATTCTGGTGAGCCCATCTGTTTTTACCACCCTCGGAATTCGAGAGAAGTATTTTAAGACTTCATTCAAAGCTATGCCGCGCACAAAGATCAAACATGGTATCGAGCTTTCCGTCCACCAATTTATTGCTTCAAATCACGCTGGCTTAAATGTAGATACCCCACAACGTTTTAAAACCCCAGAGAGGATAGAGCCGCTTCTTACGGAATTGGCTGCTCACTATTTTGCTCATGCAATCAAGAATGAGAAGTTCTTTTTGGCTAAGGCTGATTCTGGTTTAGCTGAAATAGCAGGTATAGGGCTTCTTTATTTACTTGCTACTGATTCGGTAGAAATGTCTCACTCAAAAACAATTGATGCGTTTGAACCGAACGCACCAAGTTTTGGAAAAGATTTGGAAGAACAGTTCAATTATTTCAAGTCTCTCAACTTTTGGGTCGGTGCAAGATTAAGAGACTGTATAGTTGAAAAGCATCTCAGCAATGGGTCTGATGAAGTTAAGCACACTTTGATGAGTGCTAAACTTCTGACGTGCAAAGGCTGAACCGCTATTACAAACGTTCGAGAATTTCTAAGCTGAAATTCCGCGCCCTAGTTCAGCACTTTGCGCTCGATTTATCCGCTATCCAGGCGGCTCAACTGACCGGGCTGTCGCACCGCTCAGTTATCACGATCTTTGGCAAAATCCGCTGCCGCATCGCCGAAGAGTGCGAGCGCCAATCACCGTTCAAAAATGGTGAAGTCGAAGTTGACGAATCTTACTTCGGCCCGGCCCGTGTGCGCGGCAAGCGCGGGCGCGGTGCTGGTCGTAAGACCATCGTCTTCGGCTTGCTCAAGCGCGAGGGCAAGGTCTATACAGAGATCGTGCCGGACTGTAAAAAAGCTACGCTGCAAGCCATTATTCGCGGTCGGGTCGCGGCGGATGCCATCATTCACAGCGACGGTTGGCGTGGCTATGACGGCCTCGTCGATGTCGGATATGCCAAACACTTCAGGGTCAATCATGGCGCGAACGAGTTCGCTAATGACCAGAGTCACATTAACGGCATCGAGAGCTTCTGGAGCTTCGCCAAGCGGCGCTTGCAGAAGTTCAACGGCGTGCCTGCTGCGACTTTTCACCTGCACTTGAAAGAGTGCGAGTGGCGCTTTAATCATCGGCACGATAACTTGTATCGTGCCTTGTTAAGGCTGCTGCGGAATTACCCGCTTTGACTGTCTTAACTTCATCAGACCCAAATATTTTTCCACCCCGATTACCGGGAGACGCATCGAAGTCAACCGGACGGCGCGCGGACCCTTAACATTCGCGAAGAAGGTAGAAGCCCAACTCAAAGGCTTAAAAGAATCGGGATGCCTCATCAAGACGCCGCGGATGACGCTCAACGCCCTGCTCGACCTCTATCTGAAGTCAGTCCGCCACGTCCGGGCCGAAAGCACGCAAGATAAGGACAGGTCATATTTCCATTACTACGTCCGCCCCTACATCGGCGGCATGCCGCTTAAAAAAATTGACTCCGGCACCATCCA
>JALZHC010000577.1 GCA_030914105.1 Acidobacteriota bacterium | reverse complement strand
GGCGGGAGCTGTCGGAACACCTCGACGAAATCGTCTGCGTGCCCCTGCTCGCGCGTCGCTTCGGCGGGCACGGGCGGCATGAGTATGAGGCCGCAGACGTAGAGCGCGAGCGCGAAGAAGGAGACGTAGCCGGTCGCGGGCGCGTAAGCCTGCGTGCCGGGCGAGTCCGACGTGAGTCGCTCGAAGAGCGCGCCGGCAATCTGCTTCAGCCAGCCGCCGCCGGGCGCGTAGAGCGCGGCGAGCAGCAGATGCTTGACCACGAAGGCCGTGCCGAAAAGTGCCGCGAGGCTTCTGAGCAGCCGGCGCGCGTCGAAGGCGGAAAACTGGTTCTGCCAGAGCGTCCACAGGAAAAAGAAGGAGAGCATCCAGCGCGGCAGCCCCGCGTCGGGCAGAACGGAGTTGAAGGCCTGCGCCGAAGCGAAGAAGAGCGCCGCGAGCGTGAGCGCGTGCGAGACGTTGGCGAGCGCCGTCAGCTCAGCCGACAGCCAGGCACCGACGACGACCGCGCCGCCGCGGACGAAGAGCGCCAGAAGCATCACGGCCAGCACGAGCGCGACGAGCGGCGGCGGTACGAAGACGAGCGCGCCCGTCTCCGCCGCGACGCGCACGCCGCCCAGCAGCACGACGGTCAGGAAGACAGTCGGCAGCAGGATGTGGCGCACGAGCGCGCGGTTAGTTGCGCGGGTGTCGGTCATCAACGAGAAACGATGAACGAGAAACGATGAACGCGGAAGGATGAACGAAAGACCTCTTGTTTTAAGTTCAGCGTTCAGCGTTGCGGACTTCTGCGTTTAGCTTTCACTTCCTTTCGCGGAAGACTTTCAAAGGGTTGAAGTCGTCAATCGTCCGCTGTGTGCCGCGCTCAAGCTCGGCCTTCAGCTCAGCGGCGGAGTGGATTTTCAGTTCGGGGTCGTCTACGTTGAGCGGCGCGTCGGGCGAGAGGGCAATGGCGCGGTTGACGGCGTCGAGGCCCTGTCGGAAGAGCGCGTCGTCTGAGTAGACGCGCCCCCAGCCCTGCCTGTAAAAGGAGTAGGCGACGTAGAACTGCGTGCGCGCGTCCCTCTGCGCCGGGTCGGCGCGCGACCACTCGTCGCGTGCCGCCGCGTACTGCTCGCGCAGAAAAAGCTCGCGGCCCGCGTCGAAGCGCGCGCGGTCAACTGTGTAAGTGCCGGCGGCGACGCTCGCCTGCGTTGTCACTTCACGGAAGCTGCGCGGCGCGGTCGCGTAGAGCCAGACGACGAAGGCCGCGTAGAGAAGCGTCCACGCGACGCCCAGCGCGGGGATGAGACGTGCGGTTCTCATTTGTTATAATCCGCATGAATTCTCAGAGGTTCGGACGGCTATGTCAACGGGCGCGGAGAAATACGAGGGTGACGGGACGGCTGCGGCTGACGGCGCGGGCGCGGCGGCTAAGGGCGCGGGCGCGCGTTCGGCTTACTCGGCGCGGCTGTTGGCGGAGGTCGGGCGCGAGGTGAGGGCCTTTAAGATTCGCGACGTGGAAATCAACCCGCCGCTGGTGCTCTCACCGATGGCGGGCGTGACCGACGTGCCTTTCCGCGCGCTCTTAAAACGTCGCGGCGGCATCGGCCTGACCGTCTCGGAGTTCATCTCGGTCGAGGGCCTGACGCGCAACAACCCGAAATCGAAACGGCAGATGCGCTTCTTCGAGTACGAGCGCCCGTTCGCCGTGCAGATTTTCGGCGGCCAGCCCGAACGCATGCGCATGGCCGCCGAGATGGCCGAAGAGGTCGGCGCAGACATCCTCGACGTGAATTGCGGCTGCCCCGCGCCGAAGGTCGTCAAGCACGGCGGCGGCTCCGGCCTTTTGAAGGACTTGCCGCGGCTCGAAACTATTCTCAGAGAGATCAGGAAGGCCATCAAGATCCCTTTGACCGTGAAGATTCGCGCGGGCTTCTACGACAGCAACCGCAACGCCGTCGAGGTCGCGCGCCTCGCCGAAGCCTGCGGCGTCGAGCACATCGCGCTGCACGGGCGGACGAAGGAACAGGCTTACAAGGGCCTCGCCGACTGGGATTTGGTGCGGCAGTTGAAGGAGACTGTGAGCGTGCCCGTCTCAGGCAGCGGCGACGTTGTGACCATCGAGGACGCCTTCCGACGCTGGCGCGAGACCGGCTGCGACGGCATCCTCATCGGACGCGGCGCGATGGCGAACCCGTGGATATTTAGACAGATTGAAGATGCTCTGAACGGGCGCGACCCCTTCCAGCCGACGCTCGAAGACAAGCGCGAGGTGCTCATCGAATACTTCGACCTTCTGCGCGCCGACATGCCTGAGTTTGCCGCCGTCGGGCGGATGAAGCAGTTGGCGGGTCAGTTCACAAAGGGCCTCAAGGGCGGCGCGCGCTTCCGCCAGGTCATCTACCACTCGCACTCGGTCACGGAGGTGCTCGAACGCATCGGCGAATACTTCGAGACCGTCGCCGCAGGCCGCACATACGTCGGCGAGGGCGGCCCCGACGAGCCGGAAGAGGCCGCGCCCGCCCTCGACTCGTGCGAGGCGGCGACGATTTAGCGCCTCACTCCACCTTGTTGTAGATGTCGCCCAAGGCTATCCGGCAGTCGAGCGCGGGCAGCACGAGGTCGGCCTCCGGCCCGCTCGCCTTCGTGTAGAGCCAGCCGTCTTCCTGCCTCAAATAATGCTCCACGACGAACTCGTCCTGCGCCACGAGCAGGTATTCCCGCAGCGATTCGATCTGCTGGTAAGACGAAAACTTCTTCCCGCGGTCGAAAGCTTCCGTGCTTTCCGACAAGACTTCGACGACGAGGACGGGGTTTAGTATCACGTCCTTCATTTCGTCCGCGAACCGGGTTTCGCCGCAGATGACCGAAACGTCGGGATAGAAAAACCTCTTGGAGTTCGGCACGCGAACTTTGAGGTCGCTTGGATAAACGCGGCAGGGGCGGTCTCTGAGCTGCATGCCGAGCGCGATGATGATGTTGGCGGCAATCAGGTTGTGGCGCTCGCTGCCGCCGGCCATCGCGTAGACCACGCCGTCGAAGTATTCGCTCTTAAACTCGGCCCGGCGCTCAAGGCTCAAGTATTCTTCGGGGCTGATGTAATAGTCCGGTAGCGACGCCATGGCAGTCCTCTCTTTCTTCTTCGGCCTCAGAGTCCGAGCGGGCGCGGCGCTTTGCCGCCGAAGAACCAGGCCGCGCCGACCCGGAGGCGCTGGTGCCAGGTCGGCAGCCGCAGCGTGTAGAGCGCGAAGCGCGCCTGGCGCGCGAGCTGGCCGCTGACGACTCGGCCCTCGACGAGCACCGCGGCGTCGTCCGTGCCGAGGCTGACGGCCTCGCCCAGCTCCTCGAAGTGGCCGGCGGCGGGGACGCTGCCGTCTATGAGCGCCTGCACGTTGCGCGCGACGAGGCGCGACTGTTGGTAGGCGAGCTGCGCCGTGCCGGCGAGGATCGGCGCGATGTCGGGGAAGTATGCGATGTCGCCGAGCGCGAAGACTTCGGGACGGCCACGCACCTGGAGAGTCGGCGCGACGACGACGAGTCCGTGCCGCGTCTTCTCAACCTCCAGTTTGTCAACGAGCGGGTTGACGCGCACGCCCGCAGTCCAGACCGTGCCCGCCGACTCTACGGTCTGCCGCTCGCC
>JALZHC010000576.1 GCA_030914105.1 Acidobacteriota bacterium | reverse complement strand
GTCTGGAGTCTGAAGTCTGGAGTCAAAACCAAACCTTGCCTTGACTCCGGACTTCAGACTCCGGACTCCAGACTATTTCTTCCCCTTGTCAACGTTCGGCAGCGTCTTCTCCGGCGCGGTGCGCTGCTGCGCGCGGTAGTCGAGCACGGCCACCTCCTGTAGGGATTCGAGCCGCGCGCCGGGCCGGACGTAGATCGTGTGCGGCGTCGTGGTCGTCCCCGGCTTGACCTCGACGACGGTGCCGACGTTTAAGCCCGGCGGGTAGATTCTGTCCTGGCCCGTCGTGACGACGTAGTCGCCGACGTTGACCGTCTCCAGCCCCGACACATAGCGCATCTCCAGCAAGCCGTTCTTGCCGAAGCCGCGCACCGAGCCGATGGCGTTCGACTGCCCCAGTTGCCCCACGGCAGCGCCCGCCGCCGAGCGCTCGTCCGTGAGCAGCATCACCTGCGCCGAGACCGGCCCGACGCCGACGACGCGTCCCACAATGCCTTCGGGCGTGACGACCGGCATGTCCAGGTCAACGCCGCTCGCCGTGCCGCGGTTGATGATGAGCGAGTTGAACCAGACCGAGGGGTCGCGTGCGACGACGCGCGCGGGGATGGCCCGGTAGGAAACGTCCTGCGTGAAGTCGAGCAGTTTTTTCAGCCGCTCGTTCTCGTCGCGCACGGCCTTGGCGTCGCGCACCTCGTTCTCGGCCTGCGCGAGGCGCGTTCTCAGCACCTCGTTCTCGGCCCGCGCGTTGCGCATCTCGGCCAGGCCGCGGAAGAAGCCCACGCCTGCGCCGCCCAATCCCGTCGTCACGCGCTGCGCGGGCGAGAGCGCCGACTGCGCCCAGGCCTTGATGACCGGCTGCCCCGTCGCCACGTCCCTCGCGTTCCAGGTCATCAAACCGAAGTTGAGGGCGAGCAGGACGACGAGCCACAGCGGCGCGCGCTGGCGTATCTCCTTCTGCGTGCTCCGAACCATTTCGAGATAGTGATAAGTGATAAGTGATGAGTGATAAGTAATGAGAAAGAATGGCGACCGCTTTTTCTTATCACTTATCACTCATCAGTTATCACTAGTCCGTCACATTCCGCCCGTCAGGTTGTTGTCCCACTTGACGCGCTTCAAGAGATCGAAGTCCGAGAGCATCTTGCCCGCGCCGAGTACGACCGAGGAGAGCGGGTCGTCGGCGATGGACACGGGGAGGCCGGTCTCTATCGAGAGCCGCTTGTCGAGGTTCTTCAGAAGCGCGCCGCCGCCCGTCAGGACGATGCCGCGCTCGACGATGTCTGCGGAGAGTTCCGGCGGCGTTCTTTCGAGCGCCACGCGCACGGCGTTGACGATGGTCGCGACGGAATCGGCCAGGGCCTCGCGGACTTCTTCGTCGGTGATGGTGATGGTCTTCGGGATGCCCTCGATGAGGTTCCGGCCGCGCACGTCCATCGAGAGCGGTTCATCGAGCGGGAAGGCGCTCCCTAACTGAATCTTGATGGCCTCGGCGGTTCGCTCGCCGATGAGAAGGTTGTACTTGCGCTTGATGTACTGCGTGATGGCCTCGTCCATCTCGTTGCCGGCGACGCGCACGGCCCGCGAGTAGACGATGCCGGAGAGAGAGATGACGGCGATGTCCGTGGTGCCGCCGCCGATGTCCACGATCATGTTGCCGTGCGGCTCGGTGATGGGAAGGCCCGCGCCGATGGCCGCGCACATCGCCTCCTCGACCAGATAGACCTCCGAGGCCTTGGCGCGGTAGGCCGAGTCCTCGACCGCCCGGCGCTCGACCTGCGTGATCTCCGAGGGGATGCCGATGACGACGCGGGGGCTGACCCAGGTCTTGCCGTTGTGTGCCTTGCGGATGAAGTGCTGGAGCATCTTCTCCGTGACCTCGAAGTTGGCGATGACGCCGTCCTTCATCGGGCGGATGGCGACGATGTTGCCGGGCGTGCGTCCGAGCATCTCCTTCGCCTCCTTGCCGACGGCTTCGGGCGTGTTCGTGACCTTGTTGATGGCGACGATAGAAGGCTCCGAGACGACGATGCCGCGCCCCTTGGCATAGACGAGCGTGTTCGCGGTGCCGAGGTCGATGGCGAGATCGCTGGAGAAAAGGCTGAAGAGTGACTTGAATGCCATTCGTTACTTTTTGCGTACCTCAAACGGATTTGATGCGTCCGGAGCTTCCGGCCTGAAGAGGGCACACGCCTCGTGAAAACCGCCCGACCCGGCGGGCCGTCGGATGCACTCCGGGCGTCGCGGCCCCTTAGTCTTCGCCCCGTGACGTGGAACGAAACTACAAAGATACAACGAACGGGGCAAGAACGCTAACCGCGAAAACCCTGGAGGGTTGGCCTGGGAAAAGCCTTCAGACTCGGAGCTGGATTGGTCCTTCGAGCGGGGGGTGCTTTCCGGCTAGTACACGTTAATGCTTTACAGCAAGACGGGAAAAAAGTCCACTACTTTTATATGAAAAGTTTCGCGGCGGGGCTTGAGACCGCCAGGCCGGGTGAGAACCGGCGGTTTCGGACGCCGGAGGCGCTACTTTGCCCGCTCGGATTCGAGCCGGCGCAGGCGCTCGCCAAGGTCTTCCTGCCTGTCCTGAAGCTTCAGAATGTCGGCATTAAAGACGCGGAACTTGCGGCCCAAGTCGTAGACTTCTGACTCGACGGCCTCCAGTCTCGTCTCCACGTTCGTCAGCCTCTCTTCAACGTTCGCCAGCCGCGTCTCTACGTTTGTGAGTCGAGCTTCAATTTCCGTGAGCCGGGACAAGACCTGCTCCCAGATGGGACGCGTCTCCTGAAGACGGCGGTCAACCTTCTCTTCGAGCGCGGTGAGGCGCGCGTCCATCGAATCGAAGCGCATCTCCATCCGGTCGAAGCGAGCGTCCATCGAGTCGAGGCGCGTGTTGATTGAAGTGAGCAGCGCGAGGACTTGTCTCATGTCCCCGTCGGGCAGTTGTTGGGTTCTGTCTTCGCTCATGGCCGTGGCTGCGGCACGATTATGAGCGCGGAAGAATTTGATTTCAAGCGGGTCTTCGTTGTCACCTTCTTTGTCAACGCGGCAAAGGCGTGTGCCCTCTGGCGGTTAGGTTGATTCCGAAAGACGCCCTCCCTGACGGACGGGCTACTGCCAGGCTCTCTCAGGCGTCCTGCACGGTCTCGGCGGCGTGGCGGACGCAGTTTTTGCGCGCGGCCTTGGCCTCGTACATGGCCGTGTCTGCGCGCGCGATAAGCTGCTGGGGCGACTGCGCGTGTGCGGGGAAGGAGGCGACGCCGAAGGAGGCCGTGAGGCGGAGGCGCAGGCCGCGCCCGCCCGTGAACTCGTGGCGGCTGATGCGTTGGCGGACGCGCTCGGCGACTTGCAGGCCCTGCTCGATGCCGGTTTCGGGGAGGACGACGACGAACTCGTCGCCGCCGTAGCGCGCCACCACGTCCGTGTCGCGCACCGAGGCGAGGATAACGGCGGCCATCTCCATCAGGACGTGCGAGCCGGCGAGGTGGCCGTGGCAGTCGTTGACCTGCTTGAAGTCGTCGAGGTCGAGGAAGAAGGCCGTGACCATCGAGCCGTATCGGCGCGCGCGCTTCAGCTCGGTGACGAGGTACTGACGCAGGTAGCGCGCGTTGTGGAGCTTCGTCAA
>JALZHC010000575.1 GCA_030914105.1 Acidobacteriota bacterium | reverse complement strand
CGCAAATACCTCTCGAATCGAACCGGCGGGCAGCTTACTACGAAAGCGTTCGTACTGTCAACGAAAATCTTCGTACTTTAGTCTCCGCCTTAAAATTCTTCGCGCCCTTCGCGCCTGCTTCGCGCCTTTGCGGTTAAGTGAATCTGACTTAACCGCAAAGGCGCTGGAGCAGGCGCAAAGGGCGCAAAGGGATTAAGTCGAAACTGCTTCCTCTGACCTTTGCCTTCCTTAACGCCCCCCCTCACGCGCAGGCTCCCGCCTGGCGCTTGACCGAGCGCGGGCGCGCCGCTTACAAAGGTCTTGATGAACGATAGCACATTGGCGGGGGCGGCCATCGAGACCGAAGACCTCGTGCGCCTGTTCGGCGACTTCAAGGCGGTTGACCGGCTGAACCTGCGCGTCGCGCGCGGCGCGTTCTTCGGCTTCCTGGGGCCGAACGGGGCGGGGAAGTCGACGACGATCAAGATGCTGACGGGCCTGCTCGCGCCCACACAGGGGCGCGCGCGCGTGCTCGGCCACGACATCGCCTCGGAGCCTCTCGAAGTTAAGCGGCGCATCGGCGTTGTGCCTGAAGACCTGAACCTGTTCGAGCGTCTGACGGGCGCGGAGATGCTCTCGTTTACGGGGCGGATGTACGGCCTCCGGCGCGAGGACATCGCGGCGCGCTCGCGCGAGCTGCTTGAATTGATGGAGCTATCGGACGAGCCGCGCAAGCTCGTCATCGAATACTCGCACGGGATGAAGAAGAAGCTGGCGCTGGCGTGCGCGCTCATCCACCGCCCCGAAATACTCTTCCTCGACGAGCCGTTCGAAGGCGTTGACGCCATCGCCTCGCGCACTCTGAAGGACTTGCTCTCGCGCCTCACGGCGCGCGGCCTGACGGTCTTTCTCACCTCGCACGTCCTGGAGATCGTCGAGCGGCTGTGCACAGACATCGCCATCATCAGCGAGGGCCGGCTGGTCGCCGCAGGGCCGCTGGCCGAGCTGCGGCGCGGCATCGCGGTCGAGGGCGACGACGCACGCGGGCCGCTCTCGCTCGAAGACTACTTCATCCGCGTCGTCGGCGGCACACACGACGCGGGCGCGGACGCGCTCCACTGGCTGACCTAAGTTGACGCCGATGGCTAACGTGAGTTGACGCCGACCCTAAACGACGAAGGGCCGAGTGGAGGCGTCCACTCGGCCCTTCGTCTTTCACTCAGCCCTTCGTCTTTGTCGTCGCGGCGCGGGTCGCGCCGTGCGGTTTAATTTGAGTCGCGGCGCGCGTGCCTGGAGACGGGCATCGCATCGGGCGGCGTTTCGGGCGTGGCGTCTGGCGGAAGCTTTCGCCCGACGCCCGGCGTGACGGAGGGCGTCGCGGGCCGCGTCTTCCGCTGCGGCGCGGTCGTGCCGTCAGTCCCGCCGGGCCTCGTGGCCGGGGTGTTGGCGGGCGTCGCGACCGGCGTGGTGCTCGTGCTCGGCGGCTTGCTGCCCGTGCTCGGCGTCTTGGGCCCGGCGCGGCCCGTCAGCGCGATGGGCCTCTTCGTGGAGGAGGCGGGCCGGGCCGGTGTCGGCCCCGCTGGCGGCCCTGAATTCTCCAGCGCCTCGACGTTGACGTAGAAGCGGAAGTGGCCCGTCTGCTCGACGCCGAGGAGGAAGACCACGTCAATGGTCGCGCCCGGCGCGAGCGGAGTGTTGAGCGTGATGATGTCGTTCGACTCTCCGTCCGTTACCGTCAGGCTGTCGTTCAGGCCGCCGCACTGCGTCTCGTCCTCGAATATCTCCTGCTCGTCGTGCAGCCCGAAGACCGGCACGTCGCCGCGGCCCGGCACGCCCTTGAGCGTCTCAGGCGAAGAGCTGCGCACGTGGAGGATGGCCTGCTGGCCGCCTTGGCTCTCGTCCTCGCGGTTGACGGTCGTCACGTCAATGACGCGGAAGCGGAGGCGCGAGATGGGCGCGCCGCTGTTGTTCGTGACCGAGCGGCGCAGGAGGAGCGTGCCCTGCGGGCTGCACAGGCCGTCGGGCGAGGGGTTGCGCTCGCGGTTGGGCGGCGCGGCCTGGCCCGCAGAGGGCGAGGTCAGGCCGACGGCGACCACGTCGTTTGCGTTGACGGGGCTGGAGGTGTTCTGCGGGCCGGGCGCGCCGAGCACGGGGCTGGGGTTGTCGCCGACGTTTGTGTGCGGGTCGGTCGAGACCTCGACGAAGTCGGCGGCGTTGTTGTTCGTGTCCTGCACGCCGCCGCCCAGAGGCTCGCGGCGCACGAAGGCATACTGCTGCGCGCTGTCGCGCGTGTTCGGCAGCGGCGTGCCTTCGGTCAGAAGGTCGCAGGTGTTGCCGGAGCCGTTGTTGAAACCGACGGCGTCGAGCCGGTGCTCGAAGTCGAAGGACGACGAGTCTGCGGTGTTGAAGAGTCCGATGTCCACGTCGCCGCTGATGGTGTCGGAGAGGAAGGCGTCGGGCGTCGCGGTCGTCTGCGGCGCTGCGCTTGAGCCGTCGCCCGCAGGATATTCGGTGAGGGTGTAGTCGAAGCCGGCGAGCAGGTAGTGGCCGCGCGCGGGGATGACCGTGCCGTTCGGTATTAAGGCGACGGGGACGGGCGGGTCTACGCAGGATGTGCCGCGCTTGACCAGCGTCCAGCCTTCGCTGCCGTCATCGGACGTGACGGCGATCTCCTGGTCTGTCGTGTTGTAGAGCTCGACGTACTCGTCGCCGCTGAGGTCGGGCACGGGCAGGGAGGTGCAGGTGCAGGAGCCGGGGCCGGAGTTGCGCAGCTCCGAGATGATGACGCCGCGGGAGGTGGGAGCCGGCGGGGCCTTCGGCTCGAAGTCGTAGGTGGTGCCGTTAACGCCCGTGTCCGGGTCGAAGCCGACGCCGACACGGAAGGCGTCAACGTTGCCGACGAAGTTCGACCAGTCGCTCGCGGAGCCGCCGCCGATAACGCCGCCGAAGCCTGCGACGATGCGGACGCCGCCGTCCCCACTCGCCGAGTTGACAATCTTCGCGTTCGGCTGCGCGGCGCTGATGGCCGTCAGCGTTTTGACGTTCGCGCCGGGGCCGGAACCGGCCGCGCCGCCGGTCGAGTACCAGCAGCCGTTGAAGGCGTCCCACGTCTGCCAGACGCCGGGCGCCACCGGGCCTTGAGGGTTCGACGGACAGAAGCCCGCGATCTGATACTGCGGCTCGAAGATGAGCTTGTCGTCCGCCGTGCCGTTGCCGTCGTAGTCAACGTCGAGGATGATGTAAGGGGCCTGCGAGGCGGAGCCTCCGACCTGCACGTAGGTGCTGTAGGAGAGCGCGGTCAGCTCGTTGCCGGCTGGTATCGAGTCCGGGTCGGGGCTAGGATTCGGCAGCGCCGTTCCGGCGTAGCCGGGGTGGCGCAACTGCGCCGCCGCGCTCCCGTCGCTGCCGACGCCGAGCTGTGCGCTGCCGCGGCCTAAGGGCGGGGTCGCCGGCCCGAAGACGAAGGTGACGGAGGGCGTCGAGGCCGGGGTCGGCTGCGAGCCGGGCGTGGTCTCTGTCTGCCAGCCTTGCAGGTTGCCGGGGTAGACCGAGACCGTCGTGACCACGGCGAGCACGACGACGCTGGCGAAAAAGATGACGGCGGCGATGGCCGCGGCGGTCGGGACGAAGCGCTTCGCGCTC
>JALZHC010000574.1 GCA_030914105.1 Acidobacteriota bacterium | reverse complement strand
AGATTGACCCCGTCGTCACGCGCCTCCAACGCTCCATCGCCTCAGTTCCCGAAGAGCACTTCCGCGCCTTGCGCGAACGACTCGACGCGCGCCTCGGCCTCGGTCAGCCACGTCAGGAAACTTCTACCCACTCGCCGGGCTGAATCTTATCCAGCGCGTCTATCACGTCAGGCACGAGCGGCAGCAAGTCTTCGAGGCGATTGGTGTGCGCGACGAGGATGATGACAGACAGGCTATAGCGGGAAAGGTTCTGTTGATAGGGCAGGTTCCGGTCGGTGGTTATCAGCACGTCGAAGGAGCCGTCTGCGCGCTCAAGCAGCGGGCGATCGTCCAGGTCTTGCCAACCAATCTCGGAGGCGTGGCGCACTTGGTGGGAGCGCAGCTCGCGTTTAAGAGGGCGGGGCACGCAACTGTCGAGGAGGACGCTTTTATCCGCCACGCCTGTCCATCTCTTCACCGGCCTGCTGCAAGACGGCGGCAGCCTGCTCGTAGCTCACGTCGGGGAAGTGTTCGAGGAAGCGTTCGAGCGGGTCGCCAGCCGCGAGGTAGTCAAAGAGTGTCTTGACGGGAACGCGTGTGCCGGCGAAGACGGGCGTGCCCGACATACGCTTGGGCGATTGTGTAACGGCCCTGACGGCGGCGCGAGCCGTGCTCGCCTTTCGTCGCGACATCTCAATTCACCTCGCCAATATCATAACACTTCGACCAATCTTCGCCAGAGGCGAGGCCCTTACGGAAACACTTCGATGTTGCAGACGGCGACCGACAGCTCGCGGTCGTCCGGGTTCTCGCGGTCGTCGGGTCGCGGCTGCCAGGTGCGGTCGGCGCGCAGCTCAAGCTCGTATCGGTCGTCGGAGGCGTTGAGGTCTTCGGGCACGTCGGCGCGCAGCTCGACCCAGCCCTGGCGGAAGAGTGAGAGGGCGCAGAGGCGTTGGCCGTTCAGGATGAGTTCGAGGCCGAGCGGGCGCGCGGCGAGGTCTGGGATGTGCGAGGTGAGGTCGAGGCGGAGCGCGGAGAGCGAGCGAGCGCGGAAGCGCACGCGCCCACGCCCGCGCATCCAGCGCGCGACGGGCGGAAGCGTGTTCGGCTCGTACCAGCCCTCGTCGAAGTCGGCGGCGCGGTCGAGACAGAAGGGGCGCGGCCCGCGTTCGTCGGGCGCGTTGGCCGCGGCTGCCGTGAGGCTGTCACTCGTCGCGGCTGTGAAGAGCGCGGAGCGGTCGCGGTGCTCGTTGTAGAAACTGCCCAAGGGCGCGTCTGAAGCTTTGATGAGGACGTAGAGGCCGCTCCTGGGCAGACGAATCCCCAAGTCTGAGATTTTGCCAAAGACGTAGCCCATCGCCATGTCGAAGGCGCGGCGCTCGGAGAAGGAGAGGCCGCGCAGGTACTCGACGAAGTCAGGCTCGAAGGGCAGGCCGTACTCTTCCGACTGCTTGACGAACTCCTCGGACGAAAGGCAGAGCGCGTAGCGCGGCTCCCATGCGACTTGCTCGAAGAAGCGACGGAAGCGTGCGGCGTGCTCCTGCTCCTCTTCGAGTCCGACGTGCCCGTCAATCGAGACGAAAAGGCGCAGCTCTTCCGCCGTCATCTCGTCATAACTTTTTTGGGCGCGCCTGTCCGTGCACTCGATGCCGTGGAGCGTGACGCCGCCGGGCCGGAGCACACGGCGGATTTCGGCGAGCACCGCATCCTTCTCTTCAGCGACGACGTGGCCGAGCACGTCGAGGCTGACGACGTAGTCGAAGCTCGCATCATTGAACGGGAGGCGCGTGAGGCGCGAGGCCAGCGCGGCGTCGTAGCCGTTGCGGCGGGCGGCGAGCGCGCACTCCTCCGAAAGGTCGCAGCCCACAAGCGTCACGCCCTTGCGCTTGAGGAGTGCGAGCATCCCTGCGCCGCAGCCGAGGTCGAGCACGCGGGAGCCTGCGCGCACGTTGTCGTAGACCCACATTGTCCGCGCGAAGCGGATGTCGAAGCGGTCGAGCGCGCGGAAGTAGCGCGCGTCCAGAACCTCGTCCGAGACGAACTTCGTGCGGTAGAACTCCGCCAGGTCTTCGATGCCGGCGCGGCTGTAGAGGTCGTCAGACATAAAAGCCGTGAATCGTAAATCGTGAATCGTAAATAGTGGTTGAGCGGTTGCCGCCCTGGGCAGTGAATCGCCGGTCGCTTTTAACTATTCACGATTTACTGCTTTTTCAAGGGCTTCGAGGCGCGCTTCCATCTGGCGGCGGGCGCGGTCGTGCAGGACGGCGGCCTCGCCGGCTTCGAGCGAGAGCTGTTTGAAGCAGACGCGCTGCTCTTCGAGCAGGCGTTCGGCGCGCTCGCGCATCTCGCCGAGAATCTCTGCGGCGCGCGCGCGCTGCTCGTCGCGCAAGCCCTCGGCGAGCGCGCGCCGGTCTGTGCGCAGCGCCTCGGCGAAGGCGTGCTGTTCGGCGCTGAGCTGTTCGACGCGCGCGTACAGCTCGGAGGCGCGCGCGCGTTCTGCGTCGGCCCCCGCGCGGAGCTGCTCGAAGGAGTCGCGAAGCTTCGCGATGTCCGCCTGCTCGCGCGCCAGGGCCTGCTCGTGCGCGGCCAGACGCTGCTCGTGCGCGGCCAGACGCTGCTCGTGCGCCGCGAGTGCCGCGAGCGCGTCGCCGAGCGCGTGGTGGACGGCGGAGTTGAAGTTGACCTGCTCCCACGTGAACCAGTGCGCGGCACGCTTGATCTGCCGCTTGAGCCAGAGTTCGAGACGCGCGGCGAAGCCGCGACGGTAGCTGATGAGCGGCGGCAGGCGCGACCACGTGCGCTCGGTCGTCGAGAGGTTCGCTTGCAGGCGGGCCAGCGCGTCGCCCGGCGCGCGCCCGTTCACGTGCGGCGCTTGCGCCGAGCCGACTGCGACCGCCGCCGCGCCGCCCGGCTGCGCCGTTAAATGCTCGCCGGCCTGTTCGCGCGCCGACTCGGCGAGCACGCGCTCGCGTATCTCGCGCAGAGTGTCTTCGACTTCTTGGTCAACCATGAGTCCACCAGAGATTGAGTCATTGAGTCATTGAGTCATTGAAACAATGAACCGATGACTCAATGACTGAATCGTGTCCGTTCCGCATTCCGACGCGTCGCGCCGTCACGCCGGCGTTGAGGTTGGCGACGCCCTCGACGAGCGTCGGGCTTGTGACCTGGAAGAAGAGCACGCCGTCGAGCCAGTCGTAGCTGACGCCGTCGCGGCTGTGGACGGCGAGCGAGACGGAGAACTGGTCGAGCCCGAGCCAGCAGTCGAAGGCGAAGCTGACCTCGACCAGCTCGCCCCGCCGCAGCACACCTAAGTCAATCTGCTGCTCCTTCGTGTTCGTGCCGTAGGCGTGGACGCCGCGGCTGTCGTTGACGAGGAAGCCGAAGACCGCGTCGTCCACGTCGCGGTTGAAGCGCGCGCGCACGCGCACGGTCAGCGGCGACCCCGTCTCGACCACGCCCGCGGGGCGGCGCGCGGCGTCGAGCAGCTCGGCGCTCACGATCTCCGCGGAGCCGTCGCCGTGCCGGTACGTGTAGCGCAGCGGCGCGTACTCCTCCGGGGCGGGGCCGCCGTCCCGCCCGCCCTCGGCCGCGGCCTCCTCCGCCTCCTCGTACGCGCGCTCGCGCTCCATGACGGTCTTCTGGTAG
>JALZHC010000573.1:3027-3628 GCA_030914105.1 Acidobacteriota bacterium | reverse complement strand
GGACGAGGTAGAGATCGTGAAGACGGCGGACGTGTCGGTGGTCGTGCTCGTGCCCGGCATGGGCGACGACGTACAGGCCATTAAGGCCGGCATCATGGAGATCGGAGACGTGTTCGTCATCAACAAGGCCGACCGCGACGGCGTGCTCCGAACCGAGAAGGAGCTCGAAGCCCTGCTCTCGCTCGCGCACCGCCCGGACATGTGGAACCCGCCGATTGTCAAAACGGTGGCGACGGAAAACCGCGGCCTCGCGGAACTCGCGTCGGCCATCGAAGCTTACCGCGAGTTTCAGAAGACGACGCCGGGCGCGCATAGCCGCCGTCAGGCGGTCGCGCGCTGGCGCATCCTTGAGCTTCTGCGCGAGCGTCTGCTGGCGCGCGCGCTCAGCGCCGAGGGCGCGCGCGAGCAGCTCGACGCTCTCGCCCTCGAGGTCGCAGACAAGCGGCGCGACCCTTACACGGCGGTCGAAGAGTTCATCGCCGCCGGAGTTCTGGGCGAGCCGCGCGGGCGATGAAACGGAGTTTCCGAGTGACGGTCGGCGTCCTTCGCCCGAACGTCTGAGACGAACATGAAGATTGAGCACATCGGGATTGCCACGCCG
>JALZHC010000573.1:0-3017 GCA_030914105.1 Acidobacteriota bacterium | reverse complement strand
GGCTTGAGCATGGAAATCCTCTGCGCCCCTCTGCGAACTCTGCGCCTGCGGCGGTGAGTTAACCGCTCGCCATTTAACTGCTATGAAGATCGAACACATCGGGATTGCCACGCCGCGACTCGACGAGGCGCTGCGGTTCTGGCGCGACGCGCTCGGACTCGAAGTCGAGCACACGGAGGTCGTGGAGGAGCAGGGCGTGCGCGTGGCGATGCTGCCTGTGGGCGAGCCGCGCATCGAGCTGCTTGAGCCGACGGGCGCTGACTCGCCTGTGGCGAAGTTCATCAGTAAGCGCGGGCCGGGGATTCATCACGTCGCGGTGCGCGTCGCGGACATCCGCGCGGCGCTCGCGCGCCTCAAAGATGAAGGCGCGCGTTTGATTGACGAGGAGCCGCGGCGCGGCGCGGGCGGTTGTCTGGTCGCGTTCGTGCATCCTTCGTCGTCGGGCGGCGTGCTTCTCGAACTCGTCGAACACGCTTCGGAAGGTTAATCCCGGCAGTCGGCGGCGGAACGTTTGGCCGGTCGGCCACAGGAAAGGTCTCAGGTTTTGTCCCCAGGAAAGATTCTTCTCGCGTCGCTCTTCGCACTCACCGTCCCCGCACTCGCGCAGGCACAGCAGCACCGGGCCGGCCCCGTAGCTCCGGCCAGAACCAACAGGCCGGCGGCGCAGCCCGCGGCGGCTGGCCTTCAACTCACAGCCGACGACATGGCGCTCGTCGTCGCGGGCCTCGAACTGCCGCCGGAGGCCCTTTCGAAGCTCGCGAGCGACCCGCAGGAGCGCAGGAACTTCGCGCGCGACATCCGGCACATGCTCGCCGCAAGCGAGGAGGCACGGAGTCTCGGCTATGCCGCGCGCCCTGAGCTGAAGCTCCAGTTGGAGCTGACGCGCTCGTTCGCCGTCGCGCAAATCTACTTCAGGCGCAGGCAGCAGGCCGGCGCGACCTCGGACGAGCAGATTGTCCCGCAGGCCGAGGTTGACGCGCTGCTCAAAGAGCCTGCCGAGCAGCAGCGGTTCGCGGCCTTCGTCGAGGACTACCGCAGGAACGGCCCAAACCGCGGCGCGCCCATCACCGACGAGCAGCGGCAGAAGCTCGCGCAGCACTACGGTCGCGTGATGCTCGCCGAGCGCAAGGGCAACGCGGAGGGAGTCGCGCGCGAGCGCGGCACGCAGCTCGCAGTCATGCTGCAACAGGCTCGTCTGCTCGCCGCGGCTTACTCGAAGGAGATGCAGCCGCGCCTCAAGGCCAGCGACGCCGAGATTGACGCATACGTCGCCGCGCACCCCGAATACGACACGAAGGCCGCGCGCCAGAAGGCCGAAGACCTCTTGAAGCGCGTGCGCGCCGGCGAAGATTTTGCCGCGCTCGCCAAAGAGTTTTCCGAAGACCCCGGCAGCCGCGCGCAGGGCGGCGACCTCGGCTGGTTCTCGCGCGGTGAGATGGTGAAGGAGTTCGAGGACGCTGCCTTCGCGCTCAAAGAGGGCGAGGTGAGCGGCGTCGTCGAGTCGCCGTTCGGCTACCACATCATCAAGGTCGAGGAGCACCGCCGCCAGATGAACGACGCCAACAACGTCGTCGAACAGGTGCATGCGCGCCACATCCTCGTCCTCTACAACCACGCGTCGCGCGACCCCGCGTCGCCGCCCGTTTCGCCGCGCGAGCAGGCGCGCGCGGGCGTCGAAGAGGAGAAGCGCAGACAGCTTTTTGAGAGTCTCGCCGCGCGCCACAACGTCCGCGTCGCGGAGGACTACAAGGTCGGAGCGAGCGCCGCCGCGCCCGCTTCTTCCGGCGGCGCGAGCGCAGCGCCGCTAGTCCCGACGCCCGCTGCGCAGGCGCAGACGCAGAAGCAGGCGGACACGCACACGCAAACCCGGACGAAGGCGCAGGGCACACAGCCTTCGGCCACGAAGACGCCCGCGCGGCGTGCCCCGTCGCGGCGCGGCAACTGAAGCAGCGCGCGGGCCGGATGCGGGGCGGCCTTTTTTCGTGTATCTTTGACGCTTGGCCTGACCTCGGTTTTGAGATTAATCGAGAATAAAAGCGGCACTTGCTCGGCTGATTAAAGAGGATAACCGGATGATTACTTGCGAAAAATGCGGAACACAGATGCTCGACAACAGCACCCACTGCCCCGGCTGCGGCGCGGCTGTGACGGCGCACCCGGCTGAGGAAGAGGGCGCGCAGGCTTCGGGCGGCGGAAGGATCGTGACGACGGAGACGCCCGTCGCAACCTCTTCGTCGGCGGGGTCGCCAAAAGGCACGCCGGGCGGGATGAGCGCGACGACGAAGGCGATCATCGTGGCGGCCTTCGCGCTCGTCGCCTCGGTCGGCCTCATCTTCTGGCAGGCCAGGTACGGCGGCGCTCACGCGATGACCAGCCTCACGCCCGAAGACATGACGCTGCTCACAGAGACCTTCCCGCCGATGGAGCAGTTGAAGCTCTCGCAGAGCGCCGAGGAGCGCAAGAAGCTGGCCGACGACCTGAAGCGCATCCTCGCCGTCGCCGAGCAGGCGCGTAAAGAGGGCTATGCCGACAAGCCCGAAGTCAAACGGCAGTTCGACGCCACGCGCATCCTCGTCGTCGCCCAGACCTACGTCAAGAAGCGGCGCGACGCCAACGCGCAGGCCGCCGACGTGATGCCGAAGCCCGAAGAGGTCGAGGCGTTCACGAAAGACCCGAACAAGTCGAAGCAGTCAGACCAATACCTCGAAGACTTGCAGAAGCTCGGCCTCGTCCCCGACGACCGGCCCATCTCGAATGCCGAGAAGGATCAGTTCCGACAGCAGTGGGCGCAGATGAGCCTGCTCGCCGACCGCGGCAAGACCGCGGGCGTCGATAAGGATCGCGCCGTGCAGTTGCAGATCGAGCTGCAAGAGGCTTTCACCCTCAACAAGATTTACGAGACGCAGCTCGCCAAGACGAAGTTCAACCCGACCGAGCAGGAGATTCAGGACTACTTCGCCAAGCACCCGGAGATTGACCCGAAGGCCGCGCGCCAGAAGGCCGAAGACCTCTTGAAG
>JALZHC010000572.1 GCA_030914105.1 Acidobacteriota bacterium | reverse complement strand
CGGCGCGAAGTAGAGCGGCGCGGAGATGGGGCGGCCTTCGAGGTGGCGCGAGATGTCTTCGCGCATCTCTTCGACCGTCGAGTAGCGACGGCCCGGCTCCTTCCGCAGAGCCTTCATGATGATGTTGTCGAGATTGCCCGCAAGCTCTCGGCGCAGCGCGTCGGGTGAGGAGCTGCGCGCACGGCACGCGGCCTCGACGGTCGCCGACTCACCGCCCGTCGGCGTCTCGACCGGCATCACGCCCTCTACTTGCGAGACGGCGCGGCTCGGCTGCTCCGGCTCGTCCTCGCAGATGACGCGCGCGACCTCGTGCGGCGAGCGGTTCGCGAAGCGGTAAGGGCGGTGGCCGGTCAGCAGTTCATAAAGCATGACGCCGAGCGCATAGATGTCGGAGGCGGGCGTGACGGCGAGGCCCTGCACCTGTTCGGGCGAGGCGTACTCCGGCGTCATCAGGCGCATGGCCGAGGCCGTCGGCGTCACGGTGTCGGGCATCATCTCCGGGTTGAGCAGCTTGGCGATGCCGAAGTCTAAGAGCTTGGGCGAGCCGTCTTTGGTGACGAGGACGTTCGAGGGCTTGAGGTCGCGGTGGACGACGAGGTGCTGGTGCGCGTATGTGACGGCGGAGCAGACCTGGCAGAAGAGGCGCAGACGTTCGGCGACGCCGAGCCGCTGCGCGTCGCAGTAACGATAAACCGGCTGCCCCTCGACGTACTCCATGACGAAGTAGGGCAGGCCCTCTTCGGTCGTGCCGCCGTCAAGCAGGCGCGCGATGTTCGGGTGGTCGAAGCTGGCGAGAATCTGTCGCTCGTGGCGGAAGCGCCGGAGGATAAAGTCCGTGTCCATCCCGCGCTTGACGACCTTGAGGGCGACGCGCTTGTGGAAGGCGCTGTCGGCGCGCTCGGCCAGATAGACCGCGCCCATGCCTCCTCGGCCCACCTCGCGCACGATGCGATAGGAGCCGACGCGGCGGCCAACCATCGGGTCTTCGAGTGCGTCCTGCTTGATGGTGAGCGAGGGGCCGCCGGTGAAGCCCGCGACGGCGACCGCCGGAGCCTCGATGAAGTCGCCAGCCTGCTCGGACTGCGCGACGAGCGCCTCGACCTGCTCGCGCAAGGTGTCGTCGCCCGCGCACGCCGAGGCAATGAAGCCGCGGCGCTCGGCCTGTGGGAGGTCGAGCGCAGACTGAAAGACTTCCTCAATCTGCTTCCAGCGTTCGGGGGACATAGAGTAGTAAATCGTAAATCGTGAATCGTAAATAGTCCTTGGGGGTAGCCAAGCGTCGGGCCGTGAATCGTAAGCCGGGCGGTGGCCGAAGGCCACTATTAACGATTCACGATTTACGATTCACTGTTTCTGCACCTGCCCGTACAACCAAGCCTTGGCCATGCGCCACTGGCGCTTGACCGTGGGGGCGCTGACGCCGAGGACTTCCGCCGTCTCTTCGACGGAGAGGCCGCCGAAGAACCGTAGCTCGACGACGCGCGCCTTCTGCGGGTCGAACTCGGCGAGGCGTTGCAGCGCCTCGTCTAAGGCGACGAGGTCTGCGGCGCGCTCGCCCGAAACGTCTATGTTCTCGTCGAGCGAGAGCTTCTGGAAGTCGCCGCCGCGCTTCTCGGCCTTCTGGCCGCGCGCGTGGTCGACGAGTATGCGGCGCATCATCTGGGCCGCGACGCCGAGGAAGTGCGCGCGGTTCTGCCAGTGCACCTGCGACTGGTCAACCATCCGCAGGTAGGCTTCGTGGACGAGCGCCGTCGGTTGCAGGGTGTGGCCGGGCCGCTCGCGCCGCAGGTAGCCCGCGGCGAGGCGGCGCAGCTCGTCGTAGACGAGCGGCAGAAGCTCTCCGAGCACGTCGCCGTCGCCGTCCGTCAGCCTGATGAGCAGCCTTGTTACTTCGTGCTGCGAGGGGATGGTCAAAGGGAACTCCCGATTGATAAAACGCTCCGCGGGTCGCGCGCGGCCAATAAAAAATTCAACGCGGCCAAGTATAAACGACCCACGTTGCTATATCAATTAAGCCCCCGAACGATAACTCGGACTGATGAATCACGCCCGCCCGACTCGCCGCCGCCGAGCGGCTGTGCCGACCATCTCGACCGCGTTTGCCGGGCTGTAAATCATTTCAAACCTCGAATCATTTCATCCACGAATCATTCCCGCCAACGTTTAGAGGCGAGCCGCCGCCCGCCGTCTCAAGCTCCGGGCGAGCCGAGACGGCGTGCCACAGCCCGCCTCTAAACGGGCGAGAGGTGGAGGACGGATGGAAGTTGAAGGCGGAAGGTCGGAGGGGAAGCGCGACGGGCACGGGCCGCGCTTTCATCCTTCATCCTTCCGCCTTCATCCTTTAACCTCGCCCTTCAGCCTTCACCCCTTCACTTAATGCCTTTGCGCGAAAGCTGTTCCTTCAGTGCGGAGGCGACCGCCGCGTCGAAGCCGTTCTGGCCGCCGGACTGCTTCTTGCGCTCGGCGAGGATGTATTCGTCGCGCTGCCTGGAGAGCGAGACGATCTCGTCGCGCATCTTCTGGCGCTCGGCCAGACGGCGCTGGACTTCCTTCTGGCGCTCGGCGGGCGAGAGCTTTTGCAGGTCGTCGGGCAGGTCTTCGGTCTTCACGTCGTCGAGCTTGACCGAGCCGTTCTCGATTGACTGCAAGAGGTCGCCGACGTATGCGTCCTTGTTGAGCGCCTTGTTGTAAGCGCGGTCGGCCTGCGCCACGACGGGTGCGGCGCGCGCGACCTCGTCCTCAGCCGCGGCCTGCCGCTTCGCGGCTTCGGCGCGGAAGCTCGCGCCGGTAGCGCCCGCGCCGCCGCCGTAAGCGAGGTAGGTCGAGCCTAGTCGGTTGGCGAGTTCGGAGAGGCGAGAGTCGTAGGGTGTGGAGACGGTTTGGACGCCGCCGTCCTGCGCGATGGCGAAGAACTGCCCCTCGCCGCGCCGCGCGATCTGCTGCCAGACCTGACGGGTGTCCGCCGCGTCGCCGCACTCGATTGTGTTGACGGTCATGCCGGCGCGGACGGCCTCGGCGGTCGTCGTGAGCGTGTCCGGCTCGTTCCTGTAGTCGTTGTGCGGCGGGGCGTCGCCGACGAGGAAGAGTATCTGCGCAGTGTTGGCCGAAGGCTTCGACCAGCCGGCCTTGTGCACGCCGTCGGCGAGCGCCTGGCGCACGTCTTCGGGCGTGTCGCCGCCGCCGTCCGCGCTGTAGCCCATGAGCGTGGTGTAGACCTTGTCGAGGTCGTTCGTGAGCGGAAGCACCTGCGTGACGTACTGGTCGCCGTGGTCTCTGTAGGCGACGAGGCCGACGCGAACGGCGGGGTGAGCGGGCGTGCGCATGACCTCGTTGATGATGCCCCAGACGCGCTGCTTCGCGCCGTCGATGAGGCCGCCCATCGAGCCGGTCGTGTCAATGACGAAGACCATCTCAAGCGTCTTCTGGCCGTCTGTTTCCGGCGGCTGCGGCGGCTGCGGCTGTCCCGAAGCGGGAGTGCGCGCGAGCGCCAGGGCGATGCCGACGCCGAGGACGAAAGTTAAAAGCGCCGTCGGGGTGCTGAAAAAGATGCGTCTCATACTCGTCTTCCTTTCTTCCTTTCATTCCAGGCGCGCACGCGAGGCCGTCGCCTTCTGCGGATTGAACGGAGG
>JALZHC010000571.1 GCA_030914105.1 Acidobacteriota bacterium | reverse complement strand
GGGGCGCAGATGGCCCGCAGCGCCGCGAGCGCCGCGCGGCGCGAGACGCGCTTTTTGGGCTTGCCCTTGCGCGTGTGGCGGATGATGTCGTTGATGGAGAGGAGGCCGACGAGGTGGCCGCGGCTGTCAACCACGGGGAGGCGTCGCACCTGCCTGCGCGCCATCGTTTCGAGCGCCTCGCGCACGTCGTCAACCGGCGTGCAGGTCTGGACGCCGCCCGTCAACACCTCCGCGACGCGCACCTCCGCCGCGCGCTGCCCGCGCATCGAGAGGGCCATGCAGATGTCGCGGTCTGTGACGACGCCGACGACACGCCCGTCCTCTTCGACTACGGGGACGACGCCGCAGTCGCGCCGCCACATGACGGCGGCGGCGTCGGCGAGCGTGGAATCAGGCCGGCAGACCTCCACGTCGCGCGTCATCAAACTCTCGACAATCATCCTTCTTTCAGTCCTCCTGCGAAACCTCCGCCGCCGCCCGCGCCGAGCGGGCCGAGTTTCAGAAGCCTGGTCACTCGGTGCGAAGTCTTTTATCACAGTTGCGCCGCGCGGCAAATGCCGGAGGTTTGTTGCGCGGTCTGTGGTTGTGTTGTAATCGAAGGGCGGCGGGCGGGAGACGCAAGGCCGCGCGCGTGCGGTATGAGCCGAGAGAAGTCAGCTTAAGTGAGCGGGGGAGTCAGCAGTTGGACGCGTCGCGCACGGTCGTCGTCGGCGACATACACGGCTGTTATGACGAGCTGCTCGCGCTCGTCGAGCTTGTGGGCCTCGGCGAGCGCGACCGGCTCGTCTGCGTCGGCGACCTCGTCGTCAAGGGCGAGAAGAGCCGCGAGGTTCTGGAGCTTTTCATGAGCGACGCGCGCTTCTCGTCCGTGCTCGGCAACCACGACCGCGCGCTCTTGCAGGCGTGGAAGGGCGAGCGCGAAGACTTGAAGCCTTCGCAGCAGAGGTGCCGCGCGCAGCTCGACGCGGGCCGCGAGCGTTACGCGGCCTTCCTCGCGTCGCTGCCGCTCTTCATAGACCTCGGCACGCACGTCGTCGTCCACGCGGGCCTGCGCCCCAATGTTGCGCTCGCCGAGCAGTCCGCGGAAGACCTGACGGAGCTGCGCACGCTCGGCCCAGACCGCACGAGCCGCGAGGGTACGCCCTGGTACGAGGTTTATCGAGGCGAGCGCGTAGCGCTCTTCGGCCACTGGCCGATGACGCCGCCGCGAAGAGGCCCGCGCGCCGTCGGCCTCGACACGGGCTGCGTCTACGGCTACAGTCTCACGGCCTATGTCGTCGAGACGAGCGAGTTCTTCAGCGTCCCCGCCCGGCGCGCGTATGAAATACCGCGCGGGCGCGTCGAGAATGAGAATGGGTAAAGTGAAAAGGGAATGGGTAAAGGGGAAAGGGTAAGGGGTACAGGTAAAAGAAAAGCGTGCGCCTCTGCCTTTCCCCTTCCCCTTTGCCCCTTGTTGTTACAGCCTTGTAACGGCCTGCGTTTAGAATCACGGCGATGATCTCTTACGGCAAGCACCGCTTCCCCGGAAAGCTCTTCGTCGTCGAGGGCACGGACGGCAGCGGCAAGTCTACGCAGCTGGCACTCCTCCACCAGTGGCTCAAGGCCGAGGGCCATCCGGTCTTCTTCTCGGAGTGGAACTCCTCGCCGCTCGTCAAGGACACGACGCGACGCGCCAAGAAGCGGCGGCTGTTTACGCCGACCACCTTCTCACTCCTCCACGCCACGGACTTCGCCGACCGAACCGAGCGCGACATCATCCCGCCCTTAAAGGCCGGCGCGATAGTGCTGGCCGACCGCTACATCTACACCGCGTTTGCGCGCGACGTGGCCAGGGGGTGCGACCGCGCGTGGGTGCGCGACCTCTACCGCTTCGCCGTCCGCCCCACGGTCGCGCTCTACTTCCGCGCGCCTCTGGACGTGGCGATTGACCGCATCGTGTCGGGCCGCCCCTCGCTCAAGTATTACGAGGCGGGGCTCGACATGGACTGGGCCGACGACCCCGAAGAGAGCTTCAAGATTTTTCAGGGCAAGATTCTCGAAGAGTACGACCGCATGGTCTCGGAGTTCGGGCTGACGTTGATTGACGCGACGCGCTCGATTGTGCAGCAGCAGCGCGAAGTGCGACGCATCGTCATGCGACACCTCGCGGGCGAGGAGGCCGCCGCCTGATGCGCGAGCTGAAGTTTTACGGCACGCCTTTGCCGGGCGTCGAAACCGACGGCTACAGCGGCAAGCTCATCGTCATCGAGGGGACGGACGGCGTCGGACGCTCGACGCACACGGCGGGCTTGCGCGCCTGGCTCGAAGCGCGCGGCCACGCCGTCATCGACACGGGGATGACGCGCTCGGTGCTCGCCGGTCGCGGACTGAAAGAGGCGAAGACCGGAACGACCCTGGGCCGCCTCACGATGCAGCTCTTCTACGCGACGGACTTCGCCGACCGACTCGAAAACGAGATGCTGCCGGCGTTGCGCGCAGGCTTCGTCGTGCTCACCGACCGCTACATCTACTCGGCGATTGCGCGCGCGGCGGTGCGCGGCGTTGACCCGCGCTGGATTCGCTCGGTCTACGGCATCGCGCTCGTGCCCGACCTCATCCTCTACCTGAGAGTGAGCCGGGCCGAAGAGCTGGTCTCGCGCGTCTTCACGTCGGGCCGCAAGTTCGACTACTGGGAGTCGGGCATGGACTTGAACCTCGGCGAGGACTTCTACGACAGCTTCGTCGCCTACCAGACGCGCCTGCTCCGCGAGTTCGACCGCATGGCCGGCGAGTACGGCTTCCGAGTCGTTGACGCCTCGCGCCCCATCCGGCGCGTCGCCGCAGACCTGCGCCGCGCCGTCGCGCGCGTCATCGAGGCGGACGAGACAGCCGACGCAGGCGTCGAAAAGCCTTCGGCCCCGGCGGCTGCCGCCGACTGAAGTGACAGCGAGAGCCGCTGAACGGGCGGCGGCAATCTGACAGACGAAGGAACGACGCGCTTGAGGCTGGCGGCGATTGACATCGGCTCGAACTCGATCAAGCTGGTCGTCGTCGAGGCCACGGCCTCCGACTCGTTCGCCGTGCTGGCGCGCGAGCGTGAGGTCGTCCGCCTCGGCCACGACACTCTGCGCGAGGGCTACCTCGCGCCCGCGGCCATCGAGCGCGCCGCCGAAACGATCAAACGCTTCCGCTCAATCGCGCAGGCGCGCGGGGCCGAGACGGTGCTCGCCACGGCGACCGCTTCAGTGCGCGAGGCGCGCAACGCGCCGGAGTTCGTCGAAGAGATAGAGCGGCGCGCCGGCGTGCGCGTGGAAATCCTTTCGGGCGTCGAGGAGGCGCGGCTCATCGGCGTCGCCGCGGCTACGGGCTGCGGGCAGGGCGCGGCGCTCGTCAACGTGGACATCGGCGGCGGCTCGACCGAAATCTCCCTGATGCGGGACGGCGCTGCGCGCCAGCTCTTCTCCGTCAAGCTCGGCGCGGTCGGGCTGACGGAGAAGCTTCTGGCCTCCGACCCGCCGAAGGCGAAAGAGATTCGCGCGCTGCGCTCGGAAGTGCGCGCGGCGCTCGAACGACCGGCGCGCGAGATGCGCGGCGCTCGCTGGCGGCGCGCGACCGGAACGTCCGGGACGATCATCGCGCTCGGCGAGGCGC
>JALZHC010000570.1 GCA_030914105.1 Acidobacteriota bacterium | reverse complement strand
CTACTACACCGTGCCGGCTAACAACGTCATACGCGTGCGGATGGACACGGAGCTTAACTCGCGCACGGCGCGCATCGGCGACCGCTTCTCGACGACCGTGACCGAGCCGGTCTACGGCGGCGAGAGCGGCGTCGATGTCATCCCCGTCGGCAGCAAGGTCTGGGGCCGCGTGACTTCCGTGAGGCCGGCGGGGCGGCGCACGCCGGGCAACATCGCCGTCAGCTTCTACCAGGTTCAGACGCCGAACGGCGTGCGCCACGTCATCAATGGTTCTTTGACGAGCCTCCAGACCGACCAGGTGAACGCCGACAACGAGGGCACGGTCAAGGGCCGCAGCAACCAGAAGCGTGACGCCGTTTTCATCGGCGGCGGCGCGGCGACGGGCGCGCTCATCGGCGCGATTGCGGGCGGCGGCAAGGGCGCAGCCATCGGCGCGATACTCGGCGGCGGCCTGGGCACGGGCGCGAGGGTTTACGAGAAGGAGCAGGAGGCCGACGTGAAGTCCGGCACGGAGTTCGGCGTCATCCTGAACCGCGCCGTCTCGCTGCCGGAGTACAAGACGCAGTAAGTTTTTACCGAATCGGCGGCCCTCGCAGGTTGCCGGTACGGAGGAAGCCCGCACGCGAAGGGGAGAGCGCGTGCGGGCTTCCCGCCGAATTTGAAGCCTCCTGAGAGGCAGTCCAAGGGTTCGGTCGTTCCTGTCAAGACGTAAGCGAGCGACCGCAACAGGAGAGGCCCGGTGCGAAGGGGAGAGCGCACCGGGCCTCTTCACTTTCAGCCGCCCATTTCATTTACAACAACATCTTCAACGAGTAGGCCACCTTTCGCCCGAAGTCAAAATCCGTGTTGACTGCCGGAAGGTCATACCTTTTTGCCTCCGCTTCAATGTAGCGGCTGAAGCGGCTGATCATTTCCGCGATGGCTGAGAAAGTGCTTTCGTCTTTGGTGTGCTTTCTGACCCAGTCGTTCTTCCCTTCGCCCGCCTTCAGACCCGCGGCGATCTCTTCCGTATCGCTTTTATAGAGGAAGAGAATCTTTAGCTGGTGCAGGTTTTCAGGCGTGATTAACGGGGGCAGGAAGCGCGGAAGGATTTGCCACCCTTCCAGTATCAGGTCGTGCTGGTCGCCCAGGGCGTACCTGATGAAATTTTCCACGCCGGGCCGGCACGTCTCCGCCTGCCGCAGATAAAAGCCGACGATCTGTTCGGGGGAGTACTTCGCGTAATAAAGGTCGTTGCTGTAGTTCAGTCCCTTGCCCGCGGCGCGAACCGGGAAGGCGCTTTCCTGCTCGTGTTCGGGGATGTAGGGCGTGATAACCGACGCCACGTGGTCAATCGAAAAGTAGGGGATCGACTTTTCCTTCGCCAGGGCTTCGGCCAGAGTAGTTTTTCCGCACCGCGGCGGGCCGCCGATTAGATAGAGCATGGCGCTTCAGGCCGGCTTCCCCCCGCCGGCTGCCGACTGCTCTCTCCGGTAGATGACGCGACCGGCGACGATTGTCGCGACCGCCGCGCCCTGAAGAGTCCAGCCGTCGAAGGGCGTGTTGCGGCTTTTGGACTTCGAGCGCGAGGCGTCGAACGTCCATTTTAAATCGGGGTCGAGGATGGTCACGTCGCCCCATGCTCCGGGGCGCAGCGTACCGCGGCCTTCGAGGCGGAAGATGCGCGCGGGGTTCGTGGAGAAGAGTTCGACGAGACGCTCCAGCCCGACGTGGCCGCGATGGACGAGCCGCTCCAGCGCGAGGCCGACCGCCGTTTCCAGTCCGGTGATGCCGAAGGGCGCGTGGTCGAATTCGAGCGCCTTCTCGTCTGCGTGGTGCGGCGCGTGGTCGGTCGCAATCGCGTCGACCGTGCCGTCGCCGATGGCTTCGAGAATCGCTTCGACGTGCTCGCGGCTCCTGAGCGGCGGGTTCATCTTCGTGTTGGTGTCGAAGCCCTCGCAGGCCGCGTCAGTTAAAGTGAAGTGGTGCGGCGCGACCTCGCAGGTGACCTCAGAGCCTCGTTCTTTGGCACGCCTGACGGCCTCGATTGCGCCGCGCGTCGAGACGTGCGCGAGGTGTACGCGCGCGCCCGTCAGACCGGCGAGCGCGCAGTCGCGCGCCGCGTCCGACTCTTCGGCGAGCGCGGGACGCCCGCGCAGGCCGAGACGCAGAGACCACTCGCCCTCGTGCATCACGCCGCCCGCGGCGAGCGACTTGTCGTCGCAGTGATCCATCACGGTCAGGTCGAAGCCGCGCGCGTACTCCAAGGCGCGGCGCATCAGGCCGGGCGAAGGCACGGGCCGCCCGTCGTCCGTGACGGCGACGATGCCGGCGCGCTTCATCTCGCCCATCTCAGCCAACTCCTCGCCCTTCGACCCCTTCGTGATCGCGCCGACGGGAAAGACGTTGGCGAGGCCGATGCTTTCCGACTGCTCGACGATGAAGCTCGTGACCGCGGGGTTGTCGTTGACCGGGTCTGTGTTCGGCATCGCGCAGACGGAGGCGAAGCCGCCGGCGACCGCGGCGGCAGCGCCCGACGCGATTGTCTCTTTGTACTCCTGGCCCGGCTCGCGCAGGTGCGTGTGCAGGTCTATGAAACCGGGCGCGACGACGAGGCCCGTCGCGTCGAAAACTTGCGCGCCCTCCGGCCTCGCCTCGCCGCGACCGAGCAGCGCGGCGACGCGCCCGTCCTCGATGAATACGTCCACACCTGCGTTCACGCCCTGCGAAGGGTCTATGACGTACCCGTTTGCTATGAGCAGTCTCATCGGTTCAAGGCTCGCGCTGACGACTTCTGTCTACGAAGCGCGTTTAGGATTTCTATCTGCCGCCTGTTTTTCCGGCTTGCGTTGACGAATGCGTTTATGACTTGTCGGAGCTGGCGGCGCTGCCGACGGCGGCGGCGCGGAACGACTCGGGCGTCGCGTCCGTCCTCGTCTCCGCCTCTTCCTTCGTCTGCGCGGAAGGGTTCGAGCTTGAGACGGTCGTGCCCGCGCCCCCGCCGAGCAGGTAGAGGACGGCCATGCGGACGGCCAGTCCGTTGGCGACCTGGTCGAGGATGAGCGAGCGCGCGCCGTCGGCCACGTCCGAGCTGATCTCGATGCCGCGGTTCATCGGGCCTGGGTGCATGACGATGGCGTCGGGCTTGGCGAGCCGGAGGCGCGGCAGATTGAGTCCGTAATGAACCGCGTACTCGCGCAAGGAAGGAAGGAAAGCCTTGTCCTGCCGCTCGCGCTGGATGCGCAAGACCATCACAACGTCCGCGCCTTCGATGGCCTCCTCTATCTTTCGCTCGACGCGCAAGCCGCCGCCCTCGACGAGCGAGGTGAACTCCGGCGGCGCGAGCGTGCCCGGCCCCGCGAGCGAGACCGAAGCGCCGAGCGTCGTCAGAAGGTGCGCGTTCGAGCGCGCGACGCGCGAGTGGAGAAGGTCGCCGAGGATTGCGACCTTCAGGTTTTCAAAGGTGCCCTTGTGCTGGCGGATGGTCAGCGCGTCCAGGAGCGCCTGCGTCGGATGTTCGTGTGCGCCGTCGCCCGCGTTGACGACCGCGGCGCGGCAGACGCGCGCGAGCTGGTGCGGCGCGCCCGCCGAGGGGTGGCGGATGACGATGAGGTCGGGCGACATCGCTTCGAGGTTGCGCGCCGTGTCGAGC
>JALZHC010000569.1 GCA_030914105.1 Acidobacteriota bacterium | reverse complement strand
TCACAAAGGCAACCGCGCCGCTCACCGACGACTGAAGGGCCGGGCCGCGTCGCTCGTCAACCAGGAGTCGCGCCGCCTACTGGAGCACGAAGCTGTAGGTGATGACGCCGGAGACTTTGACGGGCTGCCCTTGCAGGCGCGTCGGCGAGAAGCGGGAGTTGCGCGCCGCCGTCTCCGCCGCGTTGCGCAGCAGCGGGTGGCCGCTGACGGCGTGCGCCTCGACGACCTTGCCGTCCTCGTCGACGAGTATCTGCACCGTCACTGTGCCCGCGGCGCGCGCGGCCCTCGCGTCCGGCGGGTAGGCCGGCTGCGGCTTGTAAATCGCCTTGCCGTTCAGGACGCCGCCCGACACCACCGCCCTCCGGTTCGACGGCGTCGCCGCCTGTTCGGGCGCGTTCTGCACGTCGCCGCTCTGCTTCGCCTGCGCCTCGCGCGCCAATCTTGTTTCAGTCTCAAGCGCCGCGTCGGCCTGCCTCGCGTATTCCGCCTTCCGCGCCTCGTCGCCTTCCATCTCGGCCAGCTTGGCGGCCTCCCGCAGCAGGTTCACTTTCTGCGACCACGCGACCGGACTGTCCCCGTCGAGCGCGACGGCCTGCTCGGCGAGCGGCATCCCTTCGGCGACGCACTGTTGAGCCTTGCGGAAGTCTGCGGCGTCGGCGGGCATCGCGTAGTGGACACTGACGAGGTCGCGCCGCCGGACAGTCCGCTTGTTCTCCGCCCGCTCGGTAATGTCGTAGGAACAGTTCCAACGCCGGCTCGCGAGGATGGCGAGAGCATACGCGCGCTTCTCCGGCCTGACCGAGCCGTCGCCCGCGCGCTGCGTCAACATCTCCTCCACCTTCTCCTCGTTCTTCATCTGCCCGTAGAGGTAAAGCGTCGCCCCGTAGGCGTCCTCGTCCTCCGGGTCTTTGGCGAGAATCTCCCGGTAGGCGGCGACGGCGCGCTCGCCTGTGGCGACGTTCTCCGGCGTCGTGTCGCCGGGCTTGAACTGCTGCTGGATGGCGCGGGCGATAAAGAGCGGCGTGTTCTTGTGCGTCGGGTCGAGTTCGAGCGCGCGCCGGAAGTGTTCCTCCGCCGCGGCGAAGTTCCCGTCGCGGTACTCGCGCGCGCCCGCGTTCAACTCCGCGCGCGCCGCCTCGGCGTTCGCCTGCCCGGCGGCGACCGACGCGGCGGCAATCACCAGAAAGATAGTGCTGAGGATTCGTCTCATTGCTTTCGACTCCTTCCCAGGAAGCTGAGGCGGTTACTTCCGACCGAGCGCCACGGCCCGCTGGTATGCGGCGTAGACGGCCTTTGAGAGAACCGTGCGGAGGCTTCCTTTCTCCATCTGGTAGATAGCTTCGGCGCTGGTGCCTCCGGGCGAGGTGACCATGTTGCGCAGTTCCGCCGGGTGCTTGTGCGTCTCGCGCGCAAACAGCACGGAGCCGAGCATCGTCTGGATGACCAGCTCCTCGGCGACGTGGCGCGAGAAGCCCATGTGCACGCCCGCGTCGACGAGCGCCTCCATCATCATGAAGATGTAGGTCGGCCCCGTCGCCGAGAGCGCCGTCGCCATGTCGATCATGTTCTCGCTCTCGACGTACATCTCGCGGCCCAGCGCGCCGAGGAGCGAGCGCACCTGTTCGAGTTGTGCGGGGCCGACCTCAGGCGTCGCCGTCCAGGCCGTCATGCCCTGTCCGATCTGCGCCGGCGTGTTCGGCATCGCGCGCACGACCGGCGGGTGCCCAAGCTCGGCGGCGATGGCCTCCATGCGCGCGCCCGCGACGATGGAGAGGACGAGCTGAGATTCCGAGAGCGCGCCCTTGAGTTCGCCGAGCACGCGCCCGACCCGCTGCGGCTTGACGGCGAGGACGACGACCGAGGCCGAAGGCTCCTGCGCGGCTTGCGCGCCGGGGAAGGTCGCGGCCTCCCGGTTGTCGTCGAACATGCGTATGCCGTACTGCGTCTGCATCTCCTCGCGGCGCGCGGCGCGCGGGTGGCTGCCGACGATCTGCGTGCGCGAGACGAGCTGGCGGCGCAAGAGGCCCGCGATCATCGCCTCGGCCATCACGCCGACGCCGACGAAGGAGATCTGCGCCGCGCGCAGCGGGTTGGCCGCCTGGCTCTGGGGGAGAGTGTTCATCATGCGCCAATGATATTCACGCGCACGCCCGTTCGTCCATACCGCGGGGTTGAGAAATCGCCGCCCGTGTGTTGAGATAGCCAGCCGCAGGCACCGCTGAAATTACAATTTTTTACAACAGTGCAAGAATTTTCCGCGGCCTTGTTTGATAACATTCGCGCTCACCGAGAGGATGTTACGGGGCGGACGCGCGCGAGGCCGCGCGAGGCCGCCGAAAGCTTTTCCGTCGCCCAAAAACTTCCGCCCGCAAAATCCGAAGAGGAGAAGTTCCAGATGAAACCTTTGCCAAGACTCTCGTCCCTCGCCGCGGCCTCTCTGCTCGCGGTCTTCGTGCTCGCCGCCGCAGCCAACGCACAGCAAGCCCCGAAGGTGCGTCTGCCGCAGGCCAGCCAGTCGGCCACCGTCTCGCAGACCATCGGCGTCACAGACCTGACGATCACTTACCACCGCCCGGCGGTCAAAGGCCGGCCCGTCTGGGGCGACGTGCCCGCCGCAAAGCTCGCCACGCTCAAGACCGCGACGGGCCAGCCGGCGACGACCGACGCGACGCTCGACGGCGCGGAAGGCTCCGGCAAAGACTACCCGCTCGCGCCCAACGGCCACGTCTGGCGCGCCGGCGCGAACGAGGCTACCAAGTTCACCGTCACCGACGACGTTTTAATCAACGGCCAGAAGCTCTCCGCCGGCTCCTACAGCCTGCACGCCATTCCGGGGCGTGAGGAGTGGACGCTCATCTTCAACAAGAAGGCGGATCAGTGGGGCAGCTACAGCTACGACCCGAAGGAGGACGCGCTGCGCGTGAAGGTCAAGCCCACGTGGGCGGCGGAGTCGCAGGAGGTTCTCTCCTACGAAATCCCGCAGGTGACTGCGAACACGGCGCAGGTCGTGCTGCGCTGGGAGAAGATAGCCGTCCCCTTCACGGTCGAGGTGCCGGACGTGAACGCCGTCGCGCTCGCGAAGATTAATGCGGCGGTCGCCGCCAACCCGAACGACTGGCAGATACCGCTCGCCGTCGGCAACGCGTACTTCAACGACGACAAGTTTGAAGACGCTCTGAAGTGGGTCGAGCAGTCGATCAAAGTCAAGGAGACTTTCCAGAACCTTGCGACGAAGTCGCAGCTCCTCCTGGCGATGGGCAAGAAGCAGGAGGCCATCGCCGTCGCCGAGCAGGCCGTCGCGCGCGGCAAGGCCGACGGCGCGGACACCACGCGCTTCGAGAAGCGCCTGGCCGACATCAAGGCCGGGAAGATGTAAAAGGAAACGAAGCCAGTAGCCAGTAGTCAGTAGTCAGTAGCTCTCATCAGCATGATGGGCGTCGGTCTTGAGCCGGAACGCAGCAGAAAGGTTTTCTACTGGCTACTGACTACTGGCTACTACCTAAAATTTTTTTGGATGAGGAGAAGTCAGAGATGAAGTTAACGAAGAAAACCCTCCCCTTCGCCGCCGCGCTCGCCGTCGCGCTCTCGGCGTTCGCCGCGCACGCGCAACTGCGCACGCCGCGACCGAGCCAGAAGGC
>JALZHC010000568.1 GCA_030914105.1 Acidobacteriota bacterium | reverse complement strand
CCTGGGCCTCTTCCGAGGGGCGCTGGTCTGAAGACCTGCGGCTCGGCGCGCGACTCGGCGCGACGCCTCTGCCGCCCGCGGCCTTCGAGGTGCTCGCGCCTCTGAACGTCAACACGGCGGAAGGGGCGCGTGACTTCGACCGGCTCGGCTGGCAGACGGGGAGCGCGCCGGAGGCGATACAGGCGGGCGACCTCCTGCGGCTCACGTTCGAGGGCGGCGCACAGTTCCTCTTCCCCGTCGAAGAGGCTCGCCGTCAGGCGGGCGCGACCGCCGCCACGCCCGTCGAGCTTCTGTCGGGGCGCGTGTGGCAGTTGGTCTCGCCTTCGGAGCTGCGGGGCTCGCCGCCCGGCATCGAGGCCGCCTCGGTCGAGCGGCTGACGCCCGCCGGGCCTTTGACGCTCGGCGGCATGACGGGCGAAGTCAGTGCGGGGGGCGCGGGCTTCGTCTTCGCGATGACGGGCGGCGACGCTTCGGCGGTCGCGCCCGGCGACGTGCTCCTGCTCAAGGCGGGCGGCGGCGAAGAGTTCCTCATGAGCGTCGCCGAGACGGGCAACGCGAAGGCGCGGGCCGGCGGTTTGCGTCCGGCTGCACAGGCGACGCAGTTGCTCCGGCGCAAGCCGCAGACGCTTCCGCAAACGTCGCCGCCGTCGCTCAAGGTCGTCGAGCGCCTGCGCTTCGACCTCCTCATACGCGAGGGTCTGGAGCGCCGGCCCACGGTCGAGGAGCTTTCCTTCAACGAGGGCCACCCGCGCTTCTGGGGCGACATGATTCTGGCCGAGACGAGCAGCCTGCGACGGCAGACCGACGGCGGCGACTCTTCGCAGCCTTCAAACACGCGCCCCTCGCCGAACGCCGGCGCAGGCGGCGAGACTGCCGCCGCGGCGAGCGCCGAAGTCTTCCTCCGTCTGCGCGGCGACGAACGTGTTGACGAGCGCGCGCTCGCGCGCCTCGACCCGGCGGCGCTCGCCGGCCTCCTCTCACCTGTCGAGGCGCGCGGGCGCACCTACCTCCCGCTCGGCATGCCCTCGGTCATCACCGAGGAAGAGATCGTCGGCCCCGAAGAGGCGGCGGTCGGACGAGACGACCTCGACACGTTCGACCCTGCGCTCTTCGTCGACCGCGTGCTCGTGCCGAACCTGAACACGCAGCCGCCGTCCGGCGCGTCGCTCATGAGCGACGCCTTCGACCGCTACTACGTGCAGAACAAGCGTCTGCGCGGGATGCACAGCCTCCTCTTCATCGGCGAGGCGGCGCTGCTGGCCGCGCCCGAAGCGTCGCAGCGCGAGTGGGAGCGCTTGCCGAAGCCGAAGCCACAGCCTCCTGCCGCCCCGCCCACGCCTCCGCCGCCCGACCTCTCGCGGTTTGAAGTGTGCGTGCCGCACCCGCGCACGCCGCCCCTGACTTCGCCGCCCGCCGGGGCGCAGACGCCCGCGCCTCCGAAGACGCAGGAGCTGCCCGTGCTCCGCGACATCAACACGGACGACGAGGAAGACCCGCAGTACAAGCGCGAGCTTCGCAACCTCGTGCGCGTCCACCACGCCGTCGTCAACTTCTGCGAGGGCCGCTACGACGTGCTCGGCGTGCTGGCGCTCCCCTCTTACTTCGAGAAGCGGCAGTGCGTCCGCTGGCTCGAAGAGTTCCGCACAGACCTCGGACTCCCGCGCCGGCGCGCGGCGGACGCCGACGACACGGGCGACATGGCCGACCTCAGCTACGTCGCCGTCTATCACCCGTGGCTGCTGCTCGCCGACCCGAACTCGCCCGACGGGACGCGCGGCGTGCCGCCCGACGGCGCGGCCTGCGGCATGATCGCCGCGCGCGAGCGCGCCGCGCAGGTCTGGGTCGCGCCCGCCAACGTCGCCCTGAACGGCGTCATCGGCCTCGCGCCCTCAATCTCGACCGACGACTGGGCCGACCTCTTCGACCTCCAGCTCAACCTCGTGCGAGAGGAGCCGAAGGACTTCCGCGCAATGAGCGCGCACACGCTCTCGGACGAGAGCATCTGGCTTCAGGTCTCGGTGCGGCGGCTCCTCATTCTCATCCGCAAGTGGGTCGTCGGGCGCGGCATGGACTTCGTCTTCGAGAGCAACAACGAGCGCTTCCGCGACGGCGTGCGCCTCCAGCTCTCCGACGCCCTGCGCTACATGTTCGACCGCGGCGCGTTCGCCGGCGCCGCCCCCGAACAGTCCTACCGCATCGTCACCGACGCGAGCGTCAACCCGCCCGAAAGCATCGACGCGGGCCGCTTCGTCGCGCAGATACAGGTCGCGCCGTCGCAGCCGGCCGAGTTCATCACGGTGCTCCTGACGCGCGTCGCCGAAGACTTACTACAGGCGAGGGAGGCTTGATGGACGCCGCCGAAAAATATGACTACCCGTTTACCGCGTTCCGCTTCGACGTGCAGCTCTACGTCTCCGACCCGCAGAGCGTCGGGCTGACGAACCCGCTCTGCGAGGCGCTCTTCGCCGAGTGCGACGGGCTGGAGATGACGATGGAGCCGAAGACCTACAAGGAGGGCGGCAACAACCTCGAACAGATTCAACTGCCCGGCCCCGTCACCTACGGCCACCTCACGCTTAAGCGGGGCATGACGAATAACATCGACCTTTGGACGTGGTTCACCGCCGCCGCCGGCGGGGTGAGTGATGAGAATCAACCGAACAAGCGGGGCATGACGGCGCAGGGCCTCGTGACCATGCGCGACGGCGCGGGCGCGCCGACGCTCCTCTTCGAGCTGTTCGCCTGCCTGCCCATCAAGATCAAGGGCTCGGCCCTGAGCGCCAAGGACGGGCAGGTCGCGCTCGAAGAGCTACAGATCGCCTACCGCTCGCTGAAGATCAAAAAGCCCTGAGCGCGGAGGACGAAGCGCGTGACTTTGCAGAAGGCGAAACTGGTTCAGATCAAGTGGGACAAGAAGAACGTGGCCCACGAGGACGGCGGCGGCGCCAACGACGTCGACGTGCAGTTCAACCCCTCGACGCTGAAGGTCACTTACACGAACAAGAATAAGGGCGGCAATCAGCCCGGCGGCTCCTCGGCGCAGTACGTCGGCGAAAGCTCGTCGAAGCTCGCGGTCGAACTCCTGTTCGACACGACCGAGACGGGAAGCGACGTCCGCGCGAAGACCGAGCAACTGACCTTCTTCATCAACGCGACGAAGGGCGACGAGCAGGACGCAGAGGCGAACAGCCACCGCGTTCCGCCCGGCGTGAGCTTCCGCTGGGGCAGCTTCATCTTCAACGGCCTCATCGAGTCGATAGACGAAACGCTCGACTACTTCTCCGCAGAGGGCGTGCCGCTGCGCGCCACCATCTCGCTCAGCATCTCGCGGCAGATGGCCGAGATTCTGAGAGACCCGGCGGACGTCCGCGGCGGCGCGGGCGGCCCACAGCAGGTCAACCTCAAGCCCCTCCAGTCCGTGCCGAAGGGGAAGAGCCTGCAGGCCGCCGCGGGCCAGAGCGGCAAGAGCGCCGACTGGAAGTCAATCGCCGAGGCCAACGACATTGACGACCCGCTGCGCCTCCAGGCCGGCGCGCTCATTGACATGAACGCGGGCGCCGGCGTCGGCGCGAGCGCCTCGGCGGGCGTCAGCTTCAGCGCGGGCGCGTCGGCGTCGGTGAGTGCGTCGGCGTCGGTGAGCGC
>JALZHC010000091.1 GCA_030914105.1 Acidobacteriota bacterium | reverse complement strand
AGCAGGGGGTTCGTGCCCATCAGGTTCAGGTGGTCGCTGATGAGGATGAGCGCGCCCTGCTCGTAGGAGTTGTTCAGGCCGCCCGCGGCGTTCGTCAGCACGAGCGACTTGACGCCGAGCAGGCCGAGCACGCGGACGGGGAACGTCACCTCGTCGAGCGTGTAGCCCTCATAGAAGTGGAAGCGACCCTGCATGGCCGCGACCGTCGCGCCGCCCGTCCGCCCGACGACCAGACGGCCCGCGTGCCCCTCGACGGTCGGACGCGCGAAGCCGGGAATCTCCGCGTAGTCGAGCGGCTCGGCGTCTTCGAGCGCGTCGGCGAAAGCGCCGAGGCCGCTGCCAAGGACGAGCGCGACGCGGGCTTCGTCGGCGGCTGGCAGGCGCGAGCGGATGAAGCGCGCCGCGTGCTCCGCGCGCTCGTACAAAGTCTCCGGCTGGTGTGACTCAGCAGGCATCATTCCTCTCGCCTCCGACTTGAGCCTGGTTTCTCCCGCCCCCGCCGCGGCCTGACTTTCACTCGCCTTCGTCTCAAGTCCGGCTTGCGGTCGCCTCCGATTTAAGCGCCGACTCACCTCGCCCCTACTGCGTGTCCGAACGCTCGCCCTTGTGCCGCTCGTCGCGGAAGAGGATGTTGAAAACTAACACGAGCGCGCCGATGGCCGCCAGCAGGAAGAAGATGATCGCGATGCCGGGGTAGCCGAGAATCTTGAAGGGCGTGTCCACTCTCATCAAGAGCGCCGCGCCGATGATGAGCGCAGCAAGCAGCAACCCGATGGTGATGCGGTTGGCGATCTTGTGGAGGCTTGCCAGCAGGCTCCGCTCGTCGATGGCGTCAACGTCAATCTTGATGCCCTGATTCGTCAGTGTGTCAACGAGCTGGTTGACGCGGCTCGGAAACTTCTGCGCGAACTCTTTCAGTTCCAGAACCGTCCCATAGAGGTTGCCGGCGGAGAGCGCCTTGCGCATGCGCTGGCGCATGATCGTGTCGGCGTAGGCGCGGATGGCGAAGTTCGGGTCAAACTTGGGGTCGAGCGTGTGGACGACCTGGTCGAGGTTTAGAAGCGTCTTCGCGATCATCGTGAACTCGGGCGGCAGGCGGAAGCAGCACTCGCCGGCAATCTGCGTGATGCGCAGCGCGACGCGGCCCGCGTCTATCTGTTCGAGCTGAGCGCCCTGCGCCTGCATGACGAGGTCTGCGACAAGGCGTCGGAAACGCTTCTCGTCGAAGTTGGGCTTCGGCTCGCCCATCTTGATGGACATCTCGGCGGCCTCGTCGCCGCGCCCCTCACTCACCGAGAGCAGGAGTTGAATCAGATTCTCCTGAAAGCGGGGGCTGACGCGCGCGACCATGCCGAGGTCGATAAGGGCAATGCGGCGGTCGTCGGTGAGGAAGACGTTGCCGGGGTGCGGGTCGGCGTGGAAGAAGCCGTCCACGAGAATCTGCTGCATGTAAGCCTGGAAGAGGTGCTCGGCGAGCCGGTAGCCGTCGAGGTCAATCTTGGCGAGCGGCGAGAGCGCGGTGATCTTCTTGCCGCTGACATACTCCATCGTCAGCACGCGCGAGGTCGTGTAGTCCTCGACGTGCTGCGGGATGACGATGCGCTCGAACTCGCGCAGGTTGTCGGCGATGACGGCGAGGTTGCGTGCTTCGAGCCGGTAGTCCAGCTCGTGCAGGAGGCTCTTGCGGAACTCTTCCAGAAGCGGCGCGAACTCGTACTTGCGTCCGGCCTCGGTGTGCGCGTCGAGGAACGAGGCGATGTCGCCTAAGACTTCCAGGTCTTTCGACATCTCCTCGCGGATGCCGGGGCGCTGCACCTTGACGACCACGTCGCGCCCGTCGCGCAAGGCCGCGCGGTGAACCTGTCCGAGCGAGGCGGCGGCCACAGGTCGAGAGTCGAACTCGGCGAACGCTTTCGAGATGCGCACGCCCAGCTCTGTGTTGACGATCTGCTCGACCTCCGTGAAGGGGAACGGCTCGACCTTGTCCTGGAGGCGCGTGAGCGCGTCGATGTAGGCTTGCGGCAAGAGGTCTGCGCGCGTGGACATGAGCTGCGCGAGCTTGATGAAGGTCGGCCCCATCCGCTCGATGTCGGAGGACAGCTCCTCCAACTTCGCGGGCGAGACCTGGCCGTCGTCCGCGCCCTCGATGGCGGCGTCGAGGCCGGCGCTCCTGACGAGGTCTGCGCGCCCGTACTTCATCAGAAGCAGGGCCATGTCCTTGTAACGCTTCAGGTGTTCGGGCTTGAGCGAAATCGCCATCCGCTGCTCCGGCTCAGTCTCTCTCTGCGCTGCGATGAACTTCGGCGGGGGCTGTCCCGCCAATAATAAACGGAAACCGGCGCGGAGGGCTAATCGCGTTCGGAGGCCGACTGGAAGGTGAAGACGAGCGAGCGGCGGCGACCGCGCCCGTCTCGCCCCTCGACGACGAGCCGTTCGGGCAAGCTCTGCCCCGCGAGAGACAGGCACTCGGCGAACAACTCTTCGACGCTCGCCAACTCAACCTCCGACTCCGTGACGGCGGAGTCACGACCGAGTCGGCGGACGACGAGCGTGCATTTTTGTAATGTCGGCTTCATCCCTGTCGAAACTCCGTCGCACGCCCGGTCAGTACCGCGAGGCTTCCGCTCGCGGTTCGGTACGCGACGGCGCGCGTCACCTCTCCTTTTGGTAGGGGATGCCGATGGCGCGCGGGGCGCGCGACTGCCCGATGAAGCCGGCGAGGACGACGATGGTGAGGACGTAGGGGATGATCTGGATGAACTGGTTGGGAATCTCCTCGCCGCCGAAGCGCACGCCCTGGAGCTGAATCGCCAGCGCCTCCGTGAAGCCGAACAGGAGGCACGCGAGCATTGTCTGCACGGGCCGCCACTTGCCGAAGATGAGCGCGGCGAGCGCGATGAAGCCTCTACCGGAAGTCATGTTGCGCGTGAACAGAGACGACTGCCCGATTGAAAGATAGGCCCCGCCGATGCCGGCCAGCGCGCCCGAAATCAAGACCGCCGTGTAGCGCATCCGCTTGACGTTGACGCCCGCCGCGTCCGCCGCCTCCGGGTTCTCGCCCACCGCGCGCAGCCGCAGGCCGAAAGGCGTGTGGTAGAGGATGTAGTAGGTGAGCGGCACGACGAAGAAGAAGGCGAGGATGATGGGCGTGTAAGGAATCAGATTCTCCTTCGGAATCTGCGGCGTCGCGCCGGAGGAGAGGAAGAACGCGCCGCTCAGGAGCGCCGGCGTGCCCGTCATCAGGATGATGAGAGCCGCGCCCGTGACGACCTGATTGGCGTTGAAGCGGATGCACGCGACGGCGTGGACGCCTGCGACGGCCATGCCGGCGAGGATGCCGGCGGCGAGTCCGACGAAGGGGTTGCCGGCGTAGTAAGTGATGGCCGCCGCGGTGAACGCCCCCGCCAGCATGATGCCTTCAAGCGCGATGTTGATGACGCCCGAACGCTCCGAGTAGAGCCCGCCGATTGCGGCCAGCACCAGCGGCGTCGCCAGACGGATGGCCGAGAAGATGAGCGCGACGTTGAAGATTTCGTTCATGGTCAAACAGTAGGCAGTAGGCAGTAGGCAGTAGCCAGTAGAAAGCCTTTGATGTCGAGAAGCCCGGATGAATCCGTAGGCGTCCGCGGCGCGGAGCGTCTACTGGATTCTGGCTCCTGGCTACTGTCTACAGCCTTTCAAATTTTCGACCTCCGCATCAGGCCGAACCTGTTCGACAGCCAGCGGAAGTGTACGCCCGCGGCGACGAAGAGGATGACGAGTCCTTCCAGAACATCAACGAGGTCTTTCGAGACGTGGACGGAGAAGGCGTCAACGAAGATGCCGCCGCGCAGGAGCATCCCGAACAGCAGCGCGGCGAGGAAGACGCCGACGGGGTGGTTGCGGCCCAGGAGTGCGACGGCGATGCCCGTGAAGCCGTAGTTGGCCGAGAAGCCATCGTAGTAGCGGTGCCTGTAGCCGAGCACCTCGCTGATGCCGACCATGCCGGCGAGCGCGCCGGAGACAGCCATCGCCAGAACGATCTGCCGTCGCACGTTGATGCCGCCGTACTCCGCCGCCGAAGGGTTCGCGCCCGTCGCGCGAATCTCGTAGCCCCACTTTGTCCGCCACAGGAAGACGTAGACGAGCGCGCACGCGACGATGGCAAGCAGGAACGCGATGTTGATCGGCAGTCGCGAGGGCAGGCCCGGTATGAAGTCGCCGAGGCGCGGGATGTATGCCGCGCGACCGATGGGCACGCTCTGCATGATGGGGTCGCCCTGCGCCTTGTAGTGGTACTGCGTGAAGTAGCTGACGAGCGCGATGGCGATGAAGTTCATCATGATGGTCGAGATGACTTCGTGCGCGCCGAAGCGCGCCTTCAGCCACCCCGGTATCGCGCCCCAGCCCGCGCCCACCAGCACCGCCGTCAGAACGGCGAGCGGCACGAGCAGCGCCGCCGGCAGATTCGCCCAGGGCTGCACAGCCACGCCGGAGAAGCCCGTCACGGCCACGCCGCCCAGCTTGATCGAGACCCACGCGGTCGCGAACGCGGCGGCGTAGAGCTGCCCTTCGCCGCCGATGTTGAAGAGGCCGCAGCGGAACGCGACGGCGACCGCCAGCCCCGTGAAGATGAGCGGGGTGGCGTAAAAGAGCGTGTACCCGATGCCGTCGGGCCACGTCAGCGCGCTCCCCAAAAGCAGCCCGTAGACCTGGAACGGGTCGTCGCCGACCAGCCACACGATGATGCCGCCCACGACGAAGGCCGCCACCACGGCGACGAGCGGGGGGATTAGTTCGCGGAGAAGTTTCATAAGATTCGAGTAGACAGTGGTCAGTAGTCAGTAGCCAGTAGAAAAGCCTTCGTCAGCGAGAGCCAGCAATTGCGGCGTCAGCGCACGCGGCGCGGAGCGTCTACTGGATTCTGGCTCCTGACTACTGGCTACTCCTTTTTGCCTCCCGTCATCATCAGCCCGACCTCTTCCGGCGTCGCCTGCTGCGGGTCAACCTCGCCGACGATGCGCCCGTGGTAGATGACGAGCAGGCGGTCTGAGAGCGACATGACCTCTTCGAGCTCGGCGGAGACGAGGAGGATGGCGCAGCCCCGGTCGCGCAGCGCGACGAGCTTGCGGTGGATGAACTCGATGGCCCCGATGTCCACGCCGCGCGTCGGCTGCGAGACGAGCATGAGCGTGGGCGGCAGCTCGAACTCGCGCCCGATGATGAGCTTCTGCTGGTTACCGCCCGAAAGCGCGCGCGCCGGGAGGTCTGGGTTCGCGGGGCGCACGTCGAAGTCGCGTATGACTTCGAGCGCGCGCTGGCGGATGCCGCGCAGGTCGAGAAGCGGACTGAGGGAGACGGCGGGGCGTCGGTAGTGCACGCCGAGGATGGAGTTCTCGGCGAGGTCGAAGTCGAGGAGCAGCCCGCGCCGGTGCCGGTCTTCGGGCACGTGCGCGATGCCGAGCTCGTAGCGCTCGCGCGCGCTCGCCCCGGTGATGTCGCGCCCCTCGAACTCGACCGCGCCGCCGACCTGCGAGGCGGGCGTGAGTCCGGCGAGCGCCTCAATCAGCTCCGTCTGCCCGTTCCCTTCGACGCCCGCGACGCCGACGATCTCGCCGGCGCGCACCTCGAAGGAAACGTCGCGCACGCCGCGCTCGCCGCCCGCCGTGACCGAGAGGTTGCGCACGCTCAAGACCACGCGGCCCGGCCTCGCCTCCGGCTTCTCGACCCGCAGCAGTACGTCGCGCCCGACCATCAGGCGCGCGAGTTCCGCCGCGTTCGTCTCCTTCGTCTTCAGGCGGCCCACGACGCGCCCGTCGCGCATCACCGTCACGTCGTCGGAGATGGCGAGCACTTCCGAGAGCTTGTGCGTGATGATGACGACGGTCTTGCCCTGCTCGCGCATGCGGCGGAGGATGGCGAAGAACTCCTCGACCTCCTGCGGGGTGAGCACGGCGGTCGGCTCGTCGAGGATGAGCAGGCGCGCGTGGCGGTAGAGCGCTTTCAAAAGCTCGACCCGCTGCTGCTGCCCGACCGAGAGGTCGTGGACGAAGGCGTCGGGGTTGACGGAGAGGCGGAACTCGTCGGAGAGCTGGCGAATCTCCTTCGCGGCTTTGCGCATGTCAATCGAGACGTGCGTGCCCGGCTCCGCGCCGAGCACGATGTTCTCGGCCACGGTCATCGTGTCCACGAGCATGAAGTGCTGGTGCACCATGCCGACGCCGAGGCGGATGGCGTCCTGCGGCGTCTGTATCTGGCGCGGCTCGCCGTCAACCAGAATCTCGCCGGAGTCGGCGGTGTAGAAGCCGTAGGCGATCCGCATCGCCGTCGACTTCCCCGCCCCGTTCTCGCCCACGATGGCGTGAATCGTCCCCGCCTCGACCCTGATGTTGATGTGGTCGTTCGCCAGAACATCTCCGAAACGTTTTGTAATTTCTCGTAGTTCTAACATTGACTATGCAAAGCAGGAAGATTATTTCGCCCACGTCTCGTAGACAGCTGCCTTTTCTTCTTCCCAGAATCGCTTTTTCCCTTCTTTGGAATCATCCTTCAGTCTGCCTAAATCTTTTGCCCAGCCAAAAAATCCTTCACCGGGAGAGCCACTAACGCTACTTACAGCAACAGCACTAAGTAAGGGTCTGCCATTGTTGAATTCATCCTCAGAAATAACGCCCAGCATCCTGCCCGTTTCTGCACCCATATGGCTTCCTGTTGGAGGTAACCCCATAATCTCTGCAACATCTTTGTATGTGATCGTGCTTCTGTTCTGCGCAGCGTTGATGAGAGCACAGTATAGAAGATGATAGCTTTTCGAGCCGCGATACTTGTATTTTGATTCAGACATAATCACTCCTCGTCAGCAGTCGAGGCACTAATAAGGGTCAGGGCCTCTTACACAAACAGAGACTATTTTGTCATTGCGTCAGTCACTTGAATCTGCCCGTTGATGATCTTCTGCTTGGCCTCTTCGACCTGTTGGATCACGTCGGGCGGGATGAGCGCCTGGTTATTGTTATCCATGGCGTAGGCGACGCCGTTGACTTCGAGGCCGTAGACGTGGAAGCCGCCCTTGAACTGGTGGTTCACCACGTCGGAGACGATCTGGTAGACGGCGTTGTCCACGCGCTTGACCATGCTGGTGAGGACGTAGCCGGGCTTGACGCCGTTCTGGTTCGAGTCCACGCCGATGACGAAGGCGCGGGCGCGACCGTCCGGGCCTTTGCCCTGCTGCTCGACGGCGTCGAACGCGCCGAGGCCGGAGTTGCCGGCGGCGGTGAAGATGATGTCGGCACCCTTGCCGATCTGCGCCAGCGCAAGCTCCTTGCCCTTCGCCGGGTTGTTCCAGGCCGAGTCGGTGACGCCGACGTAGTTGACGATGACGCGGACGTTCGGGTTGACCGACTTCGCGCCCTCCTCGTAGCCGACGGCGAAGCGGTGAATGAGGCCAATGTCGAGTCCGCCGATGAAGCCGAGCACGCCGGTCTTCGACTCGCGCGCTGCAATCATGCCGACGAGGTAAGAGCCCTGGTGCTCTTTGAAGACGAGCGAGGCGACGTTCGGCAGCTCGCTCGCGCCGTCAACAATGGCGAAGTTGAGGTTCGGATAGTCCTTCGCCACCACGTCCATAATCGGAGCCTGCGCGAAGCCGACGCCGATGATGAGGTCGTAGCCGCGCTCTGCGAAGGCGCGCATCGCTGGCTCGATTGAGGTCGGGTTGCCCGGCTCCACGTCGCGCAGGACGATGCCGAGCGGCTTCTTCCCCTCTTCGCACGGCTTGCCGTCGGGCCGCTTGCCCGTCTCGGCGCATTTGACGCCGACCCACGCGGCGGCGTTGAACGAGCGGTCGTCCTTGCCGCCGATGTCGAAGACGATGCCGACGCGAATCTTACCCTTCTCGTCGGCAATCGCCGGCTGGTGACACGAAGTGCCTGTGAGCAGAAGGGCGGAGACGAGAAGCGCGATCAGAAAAAGACGGAGCTTCATTGTGCGATCACTTCCTTGATGAGTTCGGGCCGTCGGGCGGGCGGCTCGTCCCTGACTGTGTACGCGGCGCGGATGCGCGCGGCGGCCTCGACCGCGCCGGACTCTTCGCGGCAGTAGAGCAGGCCGAGCGCGTCGCCCGCCTTCAGCTCGTCGCCGATGCGCGCGCGGGCGAGGAAGCCGACCGAAGGGTCAATCCTATCCTCGACCCGGACGCGGCCGCCACCGATTGAGGCGACGGCGCGACCGACCTCCGCCGCGTCCACGGAAGTGACGAAGCCGGCGCGCGTGGATTCTACCTTGACCTCTTCGAGCGTCCAATCCTCAAGGCGACCCGGATCGTCGCAGACGCGCGGGTCGCCGCCCTGCTCCTCGACGTTGCGCCGAAAGCGTTCGAGCGCCGCGCCCGAGTCGAGCGCGCGTGCGACCTTCTCCCTCGCCGCTTCGAGCGAGCCGGCAGTCGAGGCGGCGAACATGCGCGCGGCCAGCTCGACCGAGAGGTCGCGGACGGGCCGCGTCGCGTCCGTCGTCTCGCCGCGCATGATACGCAGGCACTCGCTCACCTCGTGAGCGTTGCCGACCGCCTCGCCGAGCGGCTGGTTCATGTCTGTCAAGAGAGCCTCGGTCTTCACGCCGCAGGAGTTTCCGGTGCGGACGAGCGCGCGTGCGAGCGCACGAGCGCGCCCTTCGTCGCGCATGAAAGCGCCGCTGCCGGTCTTCACGTCGAGGACGAGCGCGCTCAGGCCCGCCGCGAGCTTCTTCGACATGATCGAGGCGACGATGAGCGGGATTGACTCAACCGTCTCGGTCGAGTCCCTGAGCGCGTAGAGCTTCTTATCGGCGGGCGCGATCTCGGCGGTCTGCCCCATCATGGCGAAGCCGACGCTCTTTAAGATCGAGCGAAACTCGCCGAGTTCGAGGCGGACGCGGTAGCCCGCAATCGCTTCGAGCTTGTCGAGCGTGCCGCCCGTGTGGCCCAAGCCCCGGCCCGAAATCATCGGCACGCAGACGCCGCACGCGGCCACCAGAGGCGCGATGACGAGCGAGGTCTTGTCGCCGACGCCTCCCGTCGAATGCTTGTCGGCCTTGGGCTGCGCGATGTCGGAGAAATCCAGAACCTCGCCGGAGTGGAGCATCGCCTGCGTCAGCGCCTCCATCTCGGCGGTCGTCATGCCGTTCAGGTAGACGGCCATCAGGAGCGCCGAAGCCTGATAGTCGGCCCACTCTCCGCCGACCACGCCGCCGACGAAAGACGCGACCTCCTCGCGCGAGAGTTCCCCGCCGTCGCGCTTGTGCCGGATGATGTCCTGCGGCCTCATGGAATCGGAGGTCAGAGGTCGGAGGTCAGAGGTCGGTGCTTGCGCATACCCCGTCGCCCGCATTCATTCATCAGCGGCGGCTGCCAGAAAAGGT
>JALZHC010000567.1 GCA_030914105.1 Acidobacteriota bacterium | reverse complement strand
GAGGTAGTAGGCGTCGTAGTAGCCGGAAGACAGGACGTATGTGCCGAGCATGATGCGGCGCTTCACCTCCGCGCCGAAGCCCTCGTCGCGCGTGCGCCGGTACATCTGGCGTAGGTCTTCCGGGTCTTCGGTGCGGTGGCCGTAGCGCACGCCGTCGTAGCGCGCGAGGTTCGAGGAAGCCTCGGCGGTGGCGATGATGTAGTAGACGGCGATGCTGTACTTCGCGTGCGGCAGCTCCACGTCAACAATTTGCGCGCCGAGGTCGCGGTAAGCCTCAATCGCCTCCAGAACGCGCGCGCGCACGTCCGCGTCCACGCCCTCGCCCAGCAGCTCGCGCGGCACGCCGACGCGCGCGTCGCGGATGTCGCCGCCGAGTTCAGACGCGTAGTCGGGCACGGGCACGTCTGCGCTCGTCGCGTCGCGCTCGTCGCGCCCGGCGATTGTCTGAAGGACGAGCGCGGCATCTTTCACGGTCAGCCCGAAGACGCTCACCTGGTCAAGCGAGGAGCCGAAGGCGACCAGCCCGTAGCGCGAGACGCGACCGTAAGTGGGCTTCACGCCGACGACGCCGCAGAGCGCCGCGGGTTGACGCACAGACCCGCCCGTCTCCGAGCCGAGCGCCGCGGGCACGACGCGCGCCGCGACCGCCGCCGCCGAACCGCCCGAAGACCCGCCCGGCACGCGCTCGGTGTCCCAGGGGTTTCTCACAGGCCCGTAGGCCGAGTTCTCGTTCGACGAACCCATCGCGAACTCGTCGCAGTTCGTCTTGCCGACGATGACGGCTCCCGCCGCGCGCAGGCGTTCGATGACGGTCGCGTCGTAAGGCGGATGGTAGCCGGCGAGTATGCGCGAGCCGCACGTCGCCTGAAGCCCGCGCACGCAGATGTTGTCCTTGACGGCGACGGGAATCCCGCGCAGACGCTGCCCACCCGGCTCGTTTTCAGAAGACGACGCGCCGCCGCTCGTCCCGTCTGTGTTCGCCTCTCTGTCCAGCTCTTCGGCCCGGCGGGTCGCGCCCGCGCGGTCTATCTGGAGGAAGGCGTTGAGCGTATCGTTCAGGTTTTCGGCGGCGGCGAGCGAGCGCACAGCGACGGCGCGCGCGTTGGTCTTGCCGTCGGAGAGTTCAGACGCGATGAGCTCGATTGTCTTTCCGGGGACTGTCATGGATTAGTTCTTCAGGACTTGCGCGGGCAGTCTAAAAATTCTCTTTCTCTTCCGAGCTGGCGATGACCTTCGGCACGCGGAAGTGGCCGTGCGCGGGGTCGGGCGCCTGTTCGAGCGCGAGCGCCTGGCCGAGCGAGGGGCGCGGGCGGTCTTCGCGCGCGGCGCGTGTGCGCTCGCCTTCGGGCGTGAGTCCTCCGATGGCCGGCTCGACTTGGCTTGTGTCCAGCTCGTTCAACTGCTCGACGTAGGCGACGATTGAAGCGACCTGCGGCGCGAGCGTCCGCAGCTCTTCGTCCGTGATTTCGAGGTGCGCCAGCGCGGCGATCTTCTGGATGTCGGCTTCAGTGATTGGCATAAGTTCGTAAATCGTAAATCGTGAATCGTAAATAGTAAATCGCCGCCGCCTTTCGAGCCGGGCACCCATCGCTCAAGACGAACGAAGCCCAACGACGATTTACGATTTACGATTCACGATTTACGACTCAGACAACTGCCGGCGGCGAGGAGGAAGCGTCGGCGCAGCTCTTCGTCGCGGATGGCGTCCGCCGCTTCGTCCAGCTCGCGTGCGCGTTCGAGCGCGTGCTCCTCGCGTTCGAGCCGTTCGTAATGTGTTTGACGCAAGCGCGCGCGCTCTTCGCCCACGGTCTGCGGGTCGACGCGAAACTCGATGAAGGTGACGAGCGCCTGGCCGAGCAGCGAGTTGACGCGGAAGAGGAGTTGCGGGCTGACGCTTTCGAGCTGCTTGCGCCAGGTCGCGTCGGGCACCGAGACCGTGAGCTTCTTGCCGTAGAGGCGGAAGGGGACGGCGCAGCCGCGCAGCGTCTCGCCCGCCGCGCGCCGCCAGGCGGCGAAGGCCGCGGCCTCCAGAACCTCCTCCGACTCGCCCGCCGCGCGCAGGAGCTTCGGCAGCGCCTGAAACAGTTCGTCCATTTTTGATTTTGATTTTTGATTTGCGATTGCAGGCTGTTAGCTGTTAGCTTTTGGCTATTAGCTAAAACAAAAAGGCTAAAAGCCAGAAGCTAAGAGCTAATAGCTTACAAATCAAAAATCTAAAATTTCCCGGTGAGTGTAATGGATAAAGAGCGGGCGTCACAAGCACGGGGCGGCGCGCGGGAGCTTGGGCTGGAGGCTCTGACGCCGCTCGTGCTGGCGTCGGCGAGTCCGCGGCGCGCGGAGATTTTGCGGGCGGTCGGCTGGCCTTTCGAGGCCGTGCCGGCGGACGTTGACGAGACGCGGCGCGAGGGCGAAGCGGCAGAAGAGTTCGTGCGCAGGCTGGCGCGCGAGAAGGCCGAAACGGTCGCCGCGCAGCGCCTGTTCGGCCTCGTGCTCGGCGCGGACACGACGGTCGTCGTAGGCCGCGAGGTTCTGGAGAAGCCGCGCGACGAGGAGGATGCGCGCCGCATGCTGCGGAGTTTGAGCGGGCGTTGGCACGAGGTCTTGACCGGCGTGGCGCTCGTGCGCGCGGAGTCGGGGCGCACGGTCGTCGGCGTCGAGCGGACGCGCGTGCGCTTCGCGGAGACGACGGAAGAGGAGATCGCCTGGCACGTCCAGACCGGCGACGTGCTCGACAAGGCGGGAGCCTACGCCGTGCAGGGCCGCGCCGCGCTCTTCATCGAAGGCATCGAAGGCGACTACTGGAACGTCGTCGGCCTGCCCGTGCGCCTCGTCTACGAGCTGGCGCGCAAGTTCAAGGATGAAGGATGAAGGCGGAAGGAGGAATAAGGGATTGAGTCATTGGTTCATCGGCTCATTGACTCAATGAAGCAATGAATGAATTCCCTTTCATCCTTTCGTCGTCTTGTTTCTATGGATGTGGAAAGAGGCCGCCTCGTTGACGGGGCAGCCTCTTCCGTTTCGGTTATGAAGTCCTGGCTCTACTTCGAGCCGAGGAGCGCGTTGAGGCGGTCGGCGAGGAGGTTGACGAGCTTCCGGTTCTGCGGCGGGTTCGGGTCGAGCCCGCCGATGGGTGAGCCGGAGACTTCGCCGGCGCGGTCGAGGATGACGATGGCCGGCAGTTGATCTGCGCCGGTGCGCTTGAAGAGTGCGCTGTCGGGGTCGCGCAGGACTGCGACCTTCAGCCCCGTCTTGTGCGCGAAGGCGCGTATCTGCTCGTCGCTCGCGTAAGTCCTGGACTTGGGCGCGTCCGAGTCCGTGCAGACGAAGTAGACGCGCACGTTCTGCGGCCCGAAGTGGTCTGCAAGCTCCTGCACCTCTTGCGCCTCTTCCTTCGAGAGCGGGCCGAGCAGGGACGAGCCGAAGGCCAGAACCACCACGTCGCCCCGGAGCATCTCGGAAGTTATCTCGCCGCCGTCGGTCGTGCGCAGCTTGAAGTCGAGCGGCGCGGCGGCGGCGCGCGAAGTGGCCGAAACGGACGCGCACGCGAGCGCCAGCAGAAGGCCGAGCGCGAAGGCCGCGTGCCGTTGTTTGAATGACATTTTCAACTCCTTCGCCCGCGCGCCGAGGCCGGAAGCCGCCGTCC
>JALZHC010000566.1 GCA_030914105.1 Acidobacteriota bacterium | reverse complement strand
GTTCGGGCCGCCGTACTTGTTGAAGGAGTTCAGGCCGGGGCTGTCGTTCTTGAGGAAGAGGCTGCCGTGAAACGCGTTCGTGCCGTTCTGCGAGACAGTCAGAACTTGCGCGCCGGAGTTACGCCCGTACTCGGCGGAGTAGACGTTGGCGATGACGTGAACCTCTTTCACAGACTCCTGGTTCGGAGTGATGACCGCCGCGCCGCCGTTCGTCAGGCTGTTGACGCTCGTGCCGTCGATCTGGAAGTTGTTGGCCGTCACCCTCTGGCCGTTGGCGGAAATCTGCGGCTGGTTCTCGGTCTGGAAGATCGAGCGCGTCGAGCCGCCCGGCCCCGCCGTGTTCGGCAGGTTGGCCGCGCCGCCCGTGCTGTTGCGCGCGCCCTCGCCGAAGACTCCGGGCGTCAGGCGCGTCAGCTCGTAGGGATCGCGCCCGAACTGCGGAAGCTCTCTGACCTCCGCGGTCGTGATGTTCTTGTCGATGTTCGACTGTTCGGTTTCGAGCGCGGGCGCGGCGGTGGCTGTGACCGTCACGGTCTCTGAGACCTCGCCCGTCGTGAGCACCACGTCGAGGCCCTGCACCTGCTCGGCGCTGACGACGACGTGGTCGAAAGTGCTCTGCTTGAAGCCGGCCTTCGAGGCCGTCAACGTGTAGGTGCCGGGCGCGAGTTCCGAGAAGCGGTAGAAGCCCTCGCCGCTCGTCGTCGTCTGCTGCGTCTTCCCCGTCCCGTTGTCCTTGAGCGTGACGGTCGCCTCGGCGACGACCGCGCCCGCAGGGTCGCTCACCGTGCCCTGGATGGCCGCGCGGAACTGCGCCCGCGCGACGGCGGCGAACGATAGAAAGACGAGCGCGCACAGGCCGGCGCGCAGGAGAGCCGTTGATTTCTGCCTCATCTCGGAGACCTCCATGTTCGTGAAAAATGCGCCTCGCACAAGACTCGACTCCCGCGCCGCGCCTCCTTCTTGAAGACGCCGCGGCGGGCGAGACCTCTACAGCCGCGACGGACGAGTGCCGCGCGGCTTCAAAGACGGGGGAAGGGGCCGGGAGACGCGGGCCGCTCTGAAGTCTTAGACCAACGTTCGGGTGTGTTAGCTTACGGGAAAGGAATAACACTTGGCGGCTGATTTTTCAATAACAATGTTTCGGGCCCCGCCGGAAATTTTTTGCGCCCCGCGCGGCGCGGGCAAAGCCGCTGGCCGCGCTTGACCGGGGAGAGTGGCGGCGTCCTATTATGGCTCGTTCGTGTAGAGAGTAAGTGACGGGAGGTCGGCATTGCCTCAGAGTCGGAAGCGTCGCACAGGGAAGAGAGCGCCCTCCAGAAGCACGCCGCCGCGCAGAGCGCAGGCGGGCGGCGGGAGTGGCGGGAAGAGGTCGAGGGTCATCGCGGGGGTCGTCATCATCGCGCTCGTGGGCGCGGGCGCGGCCTACCTGCTCGTGCCGCGCCTGGGCGGCCCGTCGGCGGGGGCCGAAGTGACCACTCCGTCCGGTCTCAAGTACACAGACATCGTGGTCGGCACAGGCCCCAGCCCGCGCCCCGGCCAGACCGCCGTCGTCCACTACACGGGGACGCTCACCGACGGCACGAAGTTCGACAGCTCACGCGACCACGGCCAGCCGTTCGAGTTCCCCGTGGGCCGAGGCGCGGTCATCAAAGGTTGGGACGAGGGAATCCCGACGATGAAGGTGGGCGGCAGGCGTCGGCTCGTCATCCCGCCCGCGCTCGGCTACGGACACAGGGGCAGCCCGCCCAACATTCCGCCGGACGCCACGCTCGTCTTCGACGTGGAGCTGCTCGGCGTCAAGTGATGCTCCCGCGCGCGCGCCCCCACGCGCCGAGCCGCGCACACGTCGGCGTTTCGTGAAGCAGTGCTGGCCGCCGGAAGCGGCGGGAGCCGCGCGGCACAAATCCGGAACCCTTGAGCGGGCGGCGAGGATTTTTCAATACAATTTTCTCGCCGCCTCTGGTAATCTTAGACCCGTTCAAGCAGTCAAAAATTTCCGCTGACTTAAGTGCGACCGAACCCGGCCCGGCGACCGAACTCGTTTTCGGCGTCGGAAGCGCGCGCGGGAAACATTTCTTTGTGACCTTCGCGGATGCCTTCGCTGCCTCTGTGATTAAGTCAGACTCTCCTGACCACGAAGGCCGCGAAGGAACTCGCGCGAGGCCACGAAGGCGGGACGCGATTGTGCGACCTCTTTTTCAGGCCACGAAGGAGCGAAACTGATGCGAAAGGCGAGAGTGTTGATGCTGGCTTTGGCCGCCGCGGCGTTACTCGCGGCGGGCGCGTGCGTGAAGTCGCCGACGGAGACGGGCGGCGCGGGCGGCGGCGGAGGCGGCGCGGCCAAAGGTGGGGCCGTGCGGATCGGCTTCTCGATGGACACGCTCAAGGAGGAGCGCTGGCAACGCGACAAGATGCTCGTCGAGCAGCACGCCAAAGAGGTCGGCGCAGACCTGACGACCGTGGTCGCCAACGGCAACGACGCGACCCAGCTCAGCCAGGTTGACAACCTCCTGACGCGCGGCGTGGACGTTTTGATCGTCGCGCCGCACAACGGCGTGGCCGCCAGCGCCATCGTCGAGAAGGCGCACGCTGCGCACGTGCCCGTCATCTCTTACGACCGGCTCATCATGAACTCCGACGTTGACCTCTACGTCTCGCACCAGGTTCCGAAGATCGGCGAGATGCAGGCGCAGTACGCGCTCGACCACCAGCCCAAAGGCAACTACGTCCTCATCTTCGGCTCGCAGACCGACAACAACGCGCTCTTGCTGAAGGGCGGGCAGATGAAGGTCTTGCAGCCGGCGATTGACCGCGGCGACATCAAGGTCGTCGCCGAGCAGTACGCGCGCGAGTGGCTGCCGTCGGAGGCGCGGCGCATCATGGACGACGCGCTCACGAAGGCGAACAACGACATCCAGGCCGTCGTCGCCTCGAACGACGGCACGGCGGGCGGCGCGATCTCGGCGTTTCCGCCGCAGCTCACCGGCAAAGTTCTCGTCACGGGCCAGGACGCGCAGCTCGACGCCTGCCAGCGCATCGTCCGCGGCGAGCAGACGATGACCATCTACAAGCCCATCAAGCCGCTCGCCTACAGCGCCGTGGACAACGCCCTCAAGCTCGCGCGCCACGAGAAGATTGACGCGCCCGACAAGATCAACAACCAGAAGATTGACGTGCCCGCCATCCTGCAAACGCCCATCGCCGTGGACAAGAGCAACATCGCAGACACCATCATCAAAGACGGCTACCAGCCGTTGGAGAAGGTCTACGAGGGCATCCCCAAAGACCAGTGGCCGAAGCAGACGGCGAGCGCGACGGAAGGCGGCACGCAGCCGTCGGAAGGCGTCGGACAGAAGGCGGCGGGCAGTCGGCATTCAACCCTGAGCGCCGCGCTGGCCGTCTTCGGACTCTTGCTCGGCGGCGCGGCCGTGTTCGCGCGCCGGAGGAAGTAGTGTAAACGGAAGCCGGACGACGTGGGGCCGGCGGAAAATGGATGAGCGAGGCCGGACGACGTGAGGACTTGAGCATGGCTTCAGCCGAACGCACTCCGCTCCTGGAGATGCGCGACATCACAAAGACGTTTCCGGGCGTGCGCGCTTTGGACGGCGTCTCCTTCGACCTCTACGCCGGCGAGCTGCACGCG
>JALZHC010000565.1 GCA_030914105.1 Acidobacteriota bacterium | reverse complement strand
GTTGTCGACGGTGACGCCGCCCGACTCCTCCTGCTTCTGCTTTTCGGGGTCGTTCGTCGTCAGGTCGGGCGAGATGCGTTCCCATGTCAGGCCGTGGTCGCGCGAGCGGAAGAGGAACTGCGCGCCGATGTAGACGACGCCCTTCTGCGTGGGACTCATGTGAATCGGCGTGTTCCAGTTGTAGCGCAGCTTCCCCTCTTTGTAGCCGGGGAGCGGCTGGATGACGGGGGCTTCGTGCGTCTTGCGGTTGACGCGGGCGATGTAGCCGCCCTGCGACTCGGTGTAAATGTAGTCGGGGTCGGATGTGTCGACGAAAGTCCAGAAGCCGTCGCCGCCGTAGATGTTCTCCCACTGGCTGTTCGCGATGCCGCCCGGAAACTGCGACGCGCCGATCCAATCGCTGTTGTCCTGCAGGCCGCCGTAGACGTGGTAAGGCCGATCCATGTCAACGGAGACGTGGTAGAACTGCGAGACGGGAAGGTTCTGCGCCTTCCACCACTTGTTGCCGCCGTCGTAGGAGTACCAGAGGCCGCCGTCGTCGCCGGTGATGAGGTGGTCTGTGTTGTCCGGGTCAATCCAAACGTCGTGGAAGTCGCCGTGCGCGCCGCCCGAAATGTTCGTGAAGCTCTGGCCGCCGTCGTTGCTGGCGATCAGAGAGAGGTCGGGCTTGTAGATTTTGTTCTCGTCCTTCGGGTCAACGATGAGGTTGGCGAAGTAGAAGGGACGCCAGACCATGTTCTGGCTGCGGTCGAGGTGCGCCCAGGTCCGCCCTCCGTCGTCGGAACGATAAAGCCCGTCCTTCGGCGTGACGGCTTGGATGAAAGCATAGACGACGCTCGGCTTCGACGGCGCGACGGCGACGGCCACGCGCCCCCAGGGCTTCGCGGGCAGACCCTTCGCGCTCTGCTCGGTCAGCTCAGTCCAGGTCGCGCCGCCGTCCGTCGACTTGAAGAGGCCGCTCCCGCTCGGCGCAGTTTCATTCTCGCCCCCTGAACGGAACGTCCAGCCCTTGCGCCGGAAGTCCCAAAGCCCCGCGTAGACGGTCTTCGGGTCGCGGCTGTCCATCGAGAGCATCGAGCAGCCGGTTGAAGGGTTCGCGCCTTTGAGAACCTTCGTCCAGGACTTGCCGCCGTCGGTCGTCTTGTAGACGCCGCGCTCGTTCGAGTCGCTCCAGAGCTTGCCGGTGGCGCAGACGTAAGCCGTGTCCGTGTTCGAGGGGTCAACCAGAATCTTCGAGATGCGCTCGGAATCATGCAGGCCGACGTTCGTCCAGTTCTCGCCGCCGTCGGTTGACTTATAGACGCCGTCGCCGACCGAAGTGCTGTTGCGCGTCCAGGACTCGCCCGTGCCGACCCAGACGACCTTCGGGTTCTTCGGGTCGACGGTAATCGCGCCGATTGACTGGACGGGCTGCTTGTCGAAGACGGGCTTGTAGGTCGTGCCGCCGTTGACGCTCTTCCAGACGCCGCCCGACGCCGCGCCGACGTAGACGGTCAGCCGTTGCCCCTCGCGCACGGCGGCGATGGCCGCGATGCGACCGCTCATCGCGGCGGAGCCGATGTTGCGCGCGCCGAGGCCGGAGATAGTCTCGGAGTCAACCTTGACGGGGCCGTTTGCCTGCGGGTTCGCGGGCCGCGGCGTCTGCGCCGCGACACAGGCCGCGAACGCGAAGGTCAGGAATGAAGACGATAGCCAGCGCGTCAGTTTTGTGTTCATCTCTCTCGGAATCCTTCTGTGGTGGCCGACTGTATTGAGAGTCGAGCAGTTACAGTAGCGCGAGCGGAAGCCTCGCGGGTGAGGGCTCGTGATGAGAGCTTGCCTCATGTAAAACACACCCGCGAGGCTTCCGCTCGCGCTACTGTTATGGCTTCGCGGGCGGCTGGCCGCTCGGTGGCTTCTCGCCCGGCTTCTCTTGCGCCGGCTTCTGGCCCTCTTTCGGCGGCGTGGTCGAGGCGTCGGGCGCTGAGGCCGGCTGCGACTTGGCGGCGGGCTGGCGGAAGATCTGGTCGTCGAAGGGTACGTTGGCCTCGATCTTCTCGTAAGTGACCTTCGAGCGCGACTGGCTGCCCTTCGGCCAGCTCTCGACGGAGAAGGGCAGGTACCAGCCGTTGACCTCCTTGTAGTCGCCGAGCACGGTCTCATACTCGCGCTCCGCGCCGCGCACCGTGCGCTTGGTGTCGATCTTGATGGGCACGAAGTAGTCCGTGTCCATGTAGTAGAAGTGCACGTCGCCGTCCTTGAGCGTGACCTTGAGCTTGTAGACTTCCGTGCCCTCGAACTCGTCTTTGCCGACGTACTCGACGCGCACGCCCTTCTCCTTGTAGTTGACGAGCGGCCCGTCGAGGTCTGAGTCTTCGATGATGCCCTTCATCTCCTCCTCGCCCAGAGGCTCTGCGTCCTTCTTGCCGTTCCACGGCTCGATCTTCCAGCCCGTGTGGCCGTCGTAGGCCGTCACGCCCGTCATGCCCTGAATCTGAAACTCCTGGCGGACGAGGTTCGGGCGCTTGTTCTCCTCGACGATGACGGCCTCGAAGCCGCCGCCGCCGTTGTACTTGCCCGTGCGCCGCAAGGATTTGACGGCCTGAATGCGCTCCATGCCGCCGACGGTCTTGATGAATTTGGCGACGATCTCGTCGGCGGTCTGCGCCGAAGCACTCGCGGCGAGAAGGGTTAGGCTGGCCAACGCCAGCAGAAATCTACGCATGGTCTTCTCCTCGAAGGGAATCGCGGAAGTGAGAAACGCTCGCGTGCGCGTCGTCGGCGCGCGTGCCCCGCGCGGTCTCAAGGCGACTCAGCGGGCCGCTTCAGACGCCGTCCACGACTGCTCGTACTGCTTTGCGGAAGTGACGGACGCGGGCGAGCGCAATCGTAGTTGAAGTCGGAAAAAAAGTCATTAACTTTCGCCGGGCGGGCCGGGCCGCAGACTTTTTTTATCCGCCTCGTCACGAAATCAGGCCGGTCTGTAACAGGGCATCGGGCCTCGGCTCGGAGGAAAGGGGTTTCACTCATCGTCCGGCCTGCTCGCCCTCGCGTGGTGCGAGTCGGCGGCGGGCAGTTGCCCCTGCTCGCGGTAGAGGCGCAGCTTGTTGTGGAGCGTCTTGAGGCTGATCTGGAGAAGCTCGGCGGCGCGCGTCTTGTTGTTGTCGGTCTTCTGGAGCGTGCGCAGAATCATCCGGCGCTCGACCTCCTCGATGGGCGTGCCGACGGGCAGGGTGATCGTGTCCTCGCCGCGCGAGCGTGCGCGCTGCTCCAGAGGGTAGGGCGCGAGGTGATGGCGCTCGACGGACTCGCCGGAGCAGATGATGACGGCGCGCTCGATGACGTTGCGAAGCTCACGGACATTGCCGGGCCAGGAATGAGAGAGCAGCGCGTCAATGGCCGCGGCGCTCAGGAAGCGGGCCGGGCGGTTATGGCGCTCGGCGAGCTGCACGACGAGGTGCTGCGCGAGCAGCGGGATGTCATCCTTGCGACGCCTGAGCGGCGGCAGGTCAATCGTGATGACGTTGAGGCGGTAGAGCAGGTCTTCGCGGAACTGCCCCTGGCGGACGGCCTCCGCGGGGTCGCGGTTCGTGGCCGCGAGCACGCGCGCGTCAACCGGAATCTCGTGCGAGCCGCCGAGGCGTCGGATGCGCCGGTCTTCGAGCAC
>JALZHC010000564.1 GCA_030914105.1 Acidobacteriota bacterium | reverse complement strand
CCTCTGGTCGGCTGGTCGTCGGTGGCGATGGCGTAAGTAGGCGGCTCCGGGGCCGTGAGCAGCATCTGGATTTGGGCCGCGCGGCGCAGCTCGGCGGCGAAGGCCGCGAAGGCTTCCGTCTCCCCCCGCTCCTTCAGGTACTCCAAGACCTGCTCTTTAACCTGCGCGAAGTCGCCGCTGATGCGCTCCTTGTTCTGGTTGTAAAACTCCTCGGCCTCCTTCTGCGTCGCGGGCTTCACGCGCCGCGCGACCTCGGCGTCGAGCAGGGACTTACTCGTCACGCCCCTCTTCTTCGCCTCCGCTTCGAGCAGCAGGTCATTGACGCGAAGCTCCGTGCCGCGCCGGCGCAAGGCGTAGACCTGCTCCTGCACGCTGAAGATGAGCGGGCGCAGGGCGTCTTCCACGTCGGACGACCTGACCGGCACGCCGTTGACGGTGGCGAAGACGCGCGCACGCTCGGCGGCGGTAGCCGGAGGGGTCGCCGCCGCGACTAAGACTTTAACCTGCGCGGCGGCGCGCAGGCGGTCGGCCAACGCCTTGGCCGACATGCGCTGCCGCTCGCCGAGCAGGTAGTTGACGATGTCGGCCTGCACCACGCCAAACTCCGCCTTGATGCGCGCCTTGTTCTGTTCGTAGAAGGCGCGGGCTTCCGCTTCGGTCGGCTCCGCCGCCTTCGCCATCACCTCATCCTGGATGAGCTTGAGCGTGCTCGTGCCCCGGCGGCGGGCCTCGGCGTCGAGCAGCCTGGAGTTGATCTGGAGGTCAAGCTCGTTCCTGCGCGCCTCAATCACCTGGCGCTGGAGGTCGCCGATGGCGGCGGCGAGCGGGTCGTCAATCTCTTTGCGGGTGACGCGGACACCGTTGACGACGGCGAACGCGTCCGTCGGCACGTCGGCCTCGCAGCCGCAGTCCTCTTTCTTCTCTTCGCTGGCCGGGGCGCGCACGGCGGCAACGGGCTTGACGGTCACCGCCGCGACGCCTGCGCCGGGTGTCGGCACGGTCTGCGCCTGCACCGCCGCGGCGGCGACGAGCGCGAGTGGGATGCTCAGTAGTAAATGCTTCATGTTCTACTCCGGCTCGCGGCGCGACTCTGTCCGAGGGCGAACGAGCGATTGTTTAACTCTTCAATCATTCCGCGCCGGGCGCGTACGGCGCGGCGGTGAGCAGGTTGCAGCGGGCGATGCCCGCCGGCGACTAGCCCGGCGTGATCCAGTTGCTTGCCGGCACGAACTGGCGGTTCGCGAGATCGACCGAGATGACGTAGGCGCCCGACGCGCCGACGCGCCGGTTCGGGCCGTAAGTGATCGGCGGCGTCAGGCCGGTGTTGAACTCGTACAGACCTTCGAGCGCGTCAATCAGTTTCTCGCGGCTCAGCTCGCGCCCCGCGCGTTTCAAACCTTCGGCCAGTATCTTTGCGGCGCAGTAGGCGGAGAGTTGCGCCGCGAGGTGGCGTGCGGGGAGCTGGTGGCGCTGCGTGAAGGCGCGAAACTCCGCCACGCCATCACGCGTCTGATCCGAAGGCGCGGAAGGAAAGGCGAGAAAAATTTTCTGGCGGAAGCCGTCGGGCGCGTTGAAGACTTCGGGGCCGGAGAGCGGGCCGAGCAGCAGGACGGTCGGCGTCCAGTTCGCCTTCGCCGCCTCCGCGAGCAGAGACTTCTCCTCCGCGCCCGAACCCAGGAAGAGCAGGACGCCGGCCCGGCTCGCCTCCTGCGCAAGCCGCGCGGCGTCGAAGCCTTCGTGCCGGTACTTGAGAACGCGGACGGCCTTCCAGCCGTCTTTGCGAAACTGCCGCTCGACCGCGGGGCCGACGCCCGCCGGCAAATCGTCCTCGGCGTAGACGAACGCCGCCGCGCTCGACTTCGCGTCGGGCGACTTCTCACCGGCGAAATCCACGAGCGCGCGCGCCTGCTCCTCCAAACCGGAGAAGAGGTAAAAGACCTGCCGGTTAAGCGGCCCGGCGGTCTGCGGGAAGAGCGTGAAGGGGCCGACGACGGGCACTTCCCTTTCCGCGGCGAGGCGCGGCAACTCTTCTTCCGCGCCGCCCATGACGCCGCCCGTCATGGCGAAGACCTGCTCGCGTTCAAGAAAGCGCTCGGCCTGAGAGCGCGCGTCCTTGTCTGACGTGTCGCCGAAGCGGACTTCGATACGGCGTCCGTAAATCCCGCCCTGCGCGTTGACCTCGGCGAAATAGGAGTTGATGACGGCGCGCATCACCTGGCCGATCTCGCCCTGCGGCCCCGCGGTCGGCAGGAGACTGCCGACAGTGATGGCGGTCTCGCTTAAGCCGGGGTCGCGGTCGGAGGCTATCCGCTTCAGGTACGCGGTCAGGTCGGCCAGCTCGTCCGGCGTGAGGTCGTAGCGCGGCATGACGGACGCCAGACGGTTGCCGGAAGGGTCAACGCCCTTCGCGACGGCCTGCGCGAGCGTCGCTTCATTAAACGCTTCGTGCTTGCGACCGCTCGCGTGCGTGTGGCCGTAGGGCTTGGTCAGAACTTTCCACGTCAGGTTGCCGGGCACGACGCCGCCCTCCGTCTTGCCCTCGCCGTGCAGGCCGTGGCAACTGCCGCACGTCACCGTGCTCGCCGGCACTTCGAGCGACGCGTCGCCCAAATAAGCCGGAACCTCGCGGCCCGCCGCGCTCGTCCCGCGCAGGTAAAGCTCCTTGCCGCGACGCTCCGAAGGCGTAAGCCCGCGCTCCGACGCCGTCGGAGCATCGCCCTGTCGCGGAGCGCCGCTCTGTCGTCCCACGACATGAGCGCCGCCCCAGAGCAACGACGCCAGCGCGACGACCGCGAGCGAAAGGCTTCGGCGTGTGGCAAGCGACCGGCGGATTCTGTTGCGAAGTGTGACCGACATACCCTGACCTTCCTACTTGTCAGCGAGCACACTCTGGACGAGTTCCACGATCTCGTCGCTCGGCGCGAGCGCGAAGGCTTTCTTCCAAAGGCCCGTCCGCACGTTGCCGACGAGCAGAATCGCCTTGTGATCCTGCTTGTCCGTGACGTACTGGCCGAGCTTGCGCTGCGCCAGCTCGACGTTCGCCTGCTCGCCGGTCAGAAAGTACCAGCCGGGCTTGGCCCCCATCTTCGCGGCGTACTCCTTCAGGCGCTGCGGCGTGTCCATCGCCGGGTCAACCGTGATCGAAAGGATGACCACGTCCTTGCCCATGCGGTCTGCGAGCGCGTCCTGCACGCGAGAGAGGTTGTGGCTCATCGGCGGGCAACTGCCCGTGCAGGTGGCGAAGAAGGCGTTGATGATGACGACCTTGTCCTTGAGCAGGTCGCTGTAGAAGCGCATCCGCTGGCCGTTCTGGTTGACGAGCACGACGTCGGTGAAATACTTCTGCGCGAGCGACGCCTCAGCGGCGTTGTCATGCGGCAGCGTCGCGCTGGCCAGAGTCTGCGTCTGCGCCTGCGCCGAAAGCGCGACGCCCGCGAGCATGCAGAGACATAGCCCCAGAGGGGCGAAGAGAATCTTTCTCATTGGTGGTGCATCTCCTTCATGGCTGAACTACTCATCGGTCGCTCCACGTCCGAACTCTTCAACGCCGACCCGACCGAACTCTTCGCCTGCCGCCCCCCGACCTCGTCAATCGCTTCGAGCAGCCTGGCGGGAGAGGCCAGTCCGTTGGCGCGCGTCCACGTGCCG
>JALZHC010000563.1 GCA_030914105.1 Acidobacteriota bacterium | reverse complement strand
CGCCCAGACGCTTCGCCAGCTGGCGGGAGCGCTCGGACTCCCGCTCGTCTCGCGCAGGGGCGACCCACTTGCGGCCCAGAAGCGCCGTGCCGTGCGTCTGTCGGCGCTGCTGCGTGAGCTGGCGCGTCGTACCCTTGACGGTCGAGTAGGCGTCGAACTCGTCGAGGAGCCGCCGCATCGCGCCGAAGCCGGTGCCGAGTCCGCCGCCCGAAGAGACGCCGTCGCGGAAGGCGCGTTCGAGGTCGTAGATGCCGGGGCCTCGGTCGCAGTAGAAAAGCTCCAGCCCCGCGGCCTCGCCGGGCGTCGTCGTCCAGTGCAGGCAGCCGCCGCTGTCCGAGTAGCGCGCGGCGTTCGTCCCCATCTCCTGCACGACAATATCAATCTCGCAGAGCTGCTCGTCGCCGAAGCCCAGACGCGACGCGTACCGGTGGACTGCGCGCCGCGCCGCGCCCACCTGAGCCTCGTCCCTGATCTCCTGCGAGTGGAAAGCTCTCATGGTCAAAAAGAGGTTAGAGGTTGGAGGTCAGAGGTTAGTAGTTGAGCTTGCCGATGCGCCCGAATTAATTCCAGATGATTGTCGGAGTCGGCTTTTACTAACCTCTAACCTCTGACCTCTAACCTCTGCCTTTCACAGCCAACGCACTACCGTCACGCGCGTGCCGCGCCCGACCTCGGACTCGATCTCGAACTCGTCAACGAGCCGACGCGAGCCGGGCAGCCCCTTGCCGAGTCCGCGCCCCGTGGAGAAGCCGTCGCGCATTGCGGCGGCGATGTCGGGGATGCCTGGGCCGCTGTCCTCGAAGATGAGGCGCAGGCCTTGGCGGCCCGCGGCGTCGAGCGGCTGCGCGATCATGCGCCCGCGCTGCGCGTACTTGACGACGTTACGCGCCAGCTCGGAGGCGACCGTCGCGAGGCGCGTCTGGTCAAGCACGCGGAAGCCGAGCGAGGCGGCTATCGAGCGCACCTCGCCGCGCGCAATCGCGATGTCGTGCTCGCGCTCAAGGGCGATTGACCTGCTCTGCAAAGGCTTCCGGCCCCCCGTAATCCGTCAAGCCCTCTTCGGCCTCGTCGATGCCGAACTCGCTGCGCAGGAGCCTGATGCCTTCGTCCACGTTGAGCACTGTGTCCACGCCGCGCAGCTCCAGGCCCAGCTCGACGAGCGTGATGGCGACCGCCGGCTGCATGCCGACGACCACCGTGCGCGCGTCCATGATGCGGGCCATCGCCGCGATGTCCGAGAGCACGCGCCCGATGAAGGAGTCGACCATCTCGAGGAGCGAGATGTCGATCAGCACGCCGCGCGCGCCCGTCCGCTCAAGCTCCGTCAGGATGCGCTCCTGGAGGTGCATCACCGTCCGGTCGTCCATGTCCACCTGAATCGGCACGATCAGAACCCGCCCGACCTTCAGGATTGGGATGCGTTGCTGTCCGTCCATAGCTTTACTGAAAGCAGTCCGGAGTCTGGGAGTCTGGGAGTCTGGAGTCAAATGCAAACTTGTCTTGACTTCGGACTCCGAGACTCCGGACTCCAGACTGTCCTATCCTTCCTGTTTCTTCTCGCCGCTGGTGATGATCTGCTCGGTCTGCTTGATGGTTTTCTGGAGCTGGTCGCCGTTGCCGTTCTGGAGGCGTGCGAGCGCGCGCGTGGGGACGACGGTGCGTCCGCTCATCTCCAGGGCGAGCTTGATGCCGTCGGACATCTGCGCGCGGGTGGTGATCTGCGTGAGGTCTATGCCGAGCTGCACCATCGTCTGCGCAATCGCGGGGCTGACGCCGGTGAGGATGCAGCGCGCCCCCATCAGGCGCGCAGCCGTGACGGTCTTGATGAGGTGGTTGGCGACGAGCGTGTCCATCGTGCGCACGCCCGTGATGTCGAGGATGGCGATTGTCGAGCCGGTCTCGACCACCTTTTGCAGGAGCGCCTCCATCATCATCTGCGCGCGGCGCGAATCGAGCGTGCCGATGATCGGGAGCGTGAGTATCTTGTCCCAGACCTTGATGACCGGGGTCGAAAGCTCCAGCATGTCGGCGCGCTGCTGGCGGATGATCTCCTCGCGCGAGCGTATGAAGTTCTCGACCATGACGAGTCCCATCTTGTCGAGCAGGCGCGTGAAGTAGTTCATCTCGTGAACGAGCGCGTCGAGGTTGCCTTCGAGCTCTTCGGCGAGCAGAGGGCCGACGACGTTGCGGAGGGAGAGCACGTAGGTGGCGTTCTCCATCGGCGTGTAGCCCTTGACGGCGCGCATGTGCGAAATCTCGTTCAGATACGCGCGCAGGTCGTCGAACGCCTGGTGGTCGAAGTCCGCGCCGCCGGAGTCCTCGATGGCCTGCACGAGCATGTCGAGGACTTGCCGCGACTGCTGGCGCAGCTCTTTCTTCGAGATCAGCTCGTCGCGGAACTCGTCGGCTTCGAGCCGCTCCTTGACCCAGAGGTTGAGAATCTCGTCGCGGCGTGCGGCGAGCACGGCCTTGATGCGCCGCTCGTCGGCCTGCGGTGAAGTTTTCTGATCCGCCATCTTCGTCCTCGGTTGACCGGTCACAGACCGGAGACAGTCCGGCGTGCCGGGCGCTTGCAAGTCTCCCGGAAGGGAGGAGAAGTCTTCAGGTCGAGCGAACTTTAAGGGGCTTTTTTAGCGACGCACTTATCTTAGCATCGCGGCGGGGAAAAGCAACTACGCGACCACTACGGGCCGCAGCCTCTTCAATCTTGAGCATAGAGGCCGGGGCGGCTCACCGCCGCAGGCGCAGCAGCACGCGGAGGAAGCGCAGAGGCTTGTGCATTGCATTCCTCTGCGCCCCCTCTGCGTGCTGCTGCGCCTCTGCGGTGAATGCAACTGCCGCAAGGCTCAAGAATGAGTAGACCTTGACCGGGGCGCGCGGCGCGCACACTCCCGCGGCGGCGCGCGGCTTGGTCGCGGGAGCTTTCAGGCGGGACGCATTCCGTCCGAGGGCGGGGGGCGGACTACTGTATCTTCTGGATCGCGATGATGGTCATCGGGTCTTCGCCCGGCGTGCGCGTGTAGGAGACCCAGTAGCCAGCCTTCGGGAAGCGCAGGAGTTTGTGGAGCGAGCCGTCCTGGTTGGCCGTGATGTCCGTGCCGAGGACTGTCTTCGCCGCGGGCGCGCTCTTATCGCCGAGGTACGTGACGGAGACGGCGAAGACCTTGTGCGCGTCGTCGTAGTAGACCTGGCACGACTCCTTGTCGTTGAACGAGTAGGAGTCCTGCTTATCGCTCTTGTCGGTCGGGTTGCCGAGCGCCTTGCGCGCCTCCTCGATGGACATGCCGAGGCGTACGCCCTTGTACTCGTGGAAGGGCGGCTCCTCTTTATCCTTGTCCTGGCCGGTCTGCGGCGCGCGCGCCTGCGCGGAGGCGAGGGCGAGCGCGGCCAGAAGAGCCGTCAGGAGCGCGAGCGTCAGCGGGCGTCTGGAAACGTGGAACATGGGACATCCCTCCTCTTAAAGAATGGCGCTTCGGAAAAGGAATGGGGCCGGACGGGTAAGAGACGAGGCCGCCGCAGCGGAAACTACCCGGCCCGGCTCGTCTGCCTGTTTGCCGGCGACGATTATGCCAAACGCGCCGTCCAAGTCAATACCATTTTGTACAAGACGGCGGACGCGCTCCCGAAAGGCGTGGGCGTCCGCCGAGG
>JALZHC010000090.1 GCA_030914105.1 Acidobacteriota bacterium | reverse complement strand
GCTCGGCGGTCGCGCCGCGCACGCGCACGGTCTTCGTCTTCGAGGCGTGGCCGCTCTTAATCTCAACGTCGCGCGCTGTCACGCCGAACTCCCTGGCGAGCAGGCGCGCAAGCTCCTCGTTGGCCGCGCCCTCGACCGGCGGCGCGGCCACGCGCACGCGTAACGCGCCGCCGTGCTCGCCCGCCACTTCGCTCCGCGACGCGCGCGGCACGACGCGCACGCGAAAGATGAGCGCGCCGTCAGTCTCTTTCGACTCGACCAAGGCTTGTCCTCAGTGGAAGAAGATGAGCGGCCAGCCGCGCAGGAGCGTCACGGCGATGGCGGTCTGGAAGAGCCAGATGATGATGAAGGCGACGATGGGCGAGATGTCGAAGACGCCGAGCGGCGGGATGATCTGCCGGAGCGGCACGAGCAGAGGGTCTGTCACGCGGACGAGGAAGCGCATCAAAGGGTTGACGTAGCTCACCTGCCCCCAGGAGAAGATGATGCGGATCATTATCAAGAGCAGGTAGAGCGAGAGCATCCCGTAGAGCAGGTAGCCGACGAGCGCCAGCGCGCCCGCCGCGCCGCCCGCCAGGCTCACCGCGACGCCCGCCGCCGTGTTGAGGATGCCCGACGCGAGCATCAGCGTGAGGTAGCCGAGCAGTATCGCTAGCAGGACGACGACGAGCGGCGCGCCGTTCGGCTGGATGCCGAAGCCCATCAGCGCGCGCCGCACGGGGTTCACGTAAGGGTCTGTCAGGCGTCGGACGAAGATGTAGGGGCGGCTGAAAGGGTTCACGTCGGCGTAGTTCAGGATGAAGCGCACGAGCATGAGCACGATAATCGCGGCGATGACCGCCACCACAAGGTACCAGATGAACTCGAACAACAAAGCGAGGAAAAAGACGACGCGCGGCAACTGCGGCCCGCCGGTGTCCAGCGTCTGAAAGAAAGCGAGTGCGTTCATATCCGTCTCGTTATACGTCGCCCCATGCCGAGCGTTCCGGAAGGACGAAGAGGAATTGAATCATTGAGTCATTGCTTCATTGAATCAATGAATCGATGACTCAATGATTCAATCTCTTATTCATCCTTTCAGACTCGGCTTCTCTCGCCAAAGATGGCCGTGCCGACCCTGACAATCGTCGCGCCCTCTTCGATGGCCGTCTCGAAGTCGTGGCTCATGCCCATCGAAAGCTCGCCCGCGGAGTCGCCGAACGCGCCGCGACCACGCAGCTCGTCGCGCAGGGAGCGCAGGCGTCGGAAGTATGGGCGCGCGCGCTCGGCCTCCTCGAAGAAGGGCGGGAGCAACATCAGCCCTCGACAGCGGACGCGCTCGCAACCCTTCAGGGTCTCGAAGAGCGCGGGCAGCTCTTCCGCGCGCGCTCCGCTCTTTGAAGCCTCGCCCGCGAGGTCTACCTGCACGAGCACGCCGAGCGTCTCACGCCCCTCCTCGACGCAGATGCGCTCCAGCCTCTCGGCGAGCGCGGGCGAGTCAACCGAGTGAATCAGGTCGAAGAGGCGGACGGCGCGCCGGGCCTTGTTCGCCTGTAGGTGGCCGATGAGGTGCCAGCGCACGCCCGTCGCTTCGCGCCTCAGCTCGCCGATCTTCTCGTCCGCCTCCTGCACTCGGTTCTCGCCGAAGTCTCTGAGTCCGGCGGCGATGGCTTCAAGGACGAGCGGGGCCGGGTGCGTCTTACTGACGGCGACGAGCGTGACCTCTTGCGGGTCGCGGCCCGAACGCGCGGCGCTCAACTCTATGCGGCGGAGAACCTCCTCTGCGCGCGCGCGCAAACCCGTCTTCCCCTGACTCAGCTCGACGCTCATTGTTGTAATTCCGTTGCGGACGGCGACGAATATAACAAGCGCGCGCGCGCGCAGGCAAACTGCGCCGCCCGCAGCCGTTTCGACGCGATGCGTTCAAGTGTCCGACTTCCGGCACACTATTCGGGGAGGCCCGATACCGAATGGTGCGCGCGCGCCCGCATCCGGTTGACAGACGGGCGCTTTGGCGTCGTTGCGTGAGGGTCTTCTGTGGCACGGTGCTTGTCTATTAACTGCGTGAGTTCTGTTGCTCTCCCGCAGGGATTTTGAGGATCAGGCTCTTGGGATGAGGAGGATGAAGATGAAAAGCAATAGTCAAGGTTTACTCTCGAAGGTTCTCATGCTGACGCTCGGCGCGTTCATGTTGCTCTCGGCCTCCGCAGTCACGGCCTCGGCCCAGAACAGGGACTGGAGGCGCGACGAGCAGCGACGTGAAGAGTGGCGCCGCCGCGAAGAACGCCGCGAGGCGATTCGACGCCAGCGTGAGGCCGAGCGCCAGAACGGTTATTACGGTAATAACGGCTACTACAACAACGGCTATTACCGCAATAACGGCGTCTACAGCAACAACGGCTACTACAACAACGGCTACGGCTACAACAACAACTTCACGCAGACGGCCCTGAACGCCGGCTACAACGCAGGCATACAGGAAGGCCGACGTGACCGCAGCCGCGGTGGCTACCGCAACGTCAACGACTTCAGCGCGTACCGCAGCGCCGACAAGGACTACAACTCGCGCCTCGGCGACCGCTACACGTACCAGCAGTACTTCCGCCAGGGCTTCGTCAACGGCTACCGCGACGGCCTCAACGGCTACTAAGCCGACGGCCTCGCGCGACGCCTGACGCGTCAGACGGAAGCTTAAAACCTGCGAACAAGGGGGACGCGAAGAGGCTCAGGCGTTTGGTCGCCTGAGCCTCTTTTTCATTCCCGGATGGCGCGCTTGACACCCCCTCGAACGCGCCCGTAATATCTCACAACACGACCCGCGCGGATGTGGCGGAATTGGTAGACGCGCTAGCCTCAGGAGCTAGTGTCGGCAACGACGTGGTGGTTCGAATCCACTCATCCGCATACGATTACATGCCCGATACTGATTCCGAAGTTGAGGTTCCGAGCGAACCGAAAACGGATCAGGAATGATGGAAAGCCTTCCTTGTGGAGGCTTTTCAAGTTACGTTAATAACTTTTAATGCTCTCCTTGCTACCTCGTAACTAGCAACATCAATGTCTGGTGACTCAAAAAAAATATCTGATGACTTAAAGTTATCGGATTCAGATATAGCTGGATGATAGTACGACTTAAATTTAGATAGCGTAGTCTCTAAAATGACAATTACTTGGTCGTCTCCGATATGGAGAATACAAAAGCTATTTGACTTCCTTACCCCATCTTTGTGTTTCTGTCTCGACGTTTCAAGGAGAGAGCAATACTGCTTCCTAACCCAATCAGTCAAATCAAAGATAACTTCTGCTTCACCTTTGTCATTATTTAGGTGAACGCAACATTCAATGCCACCGGGTATATAGGTTTCTGGAGTCATACTGATTTTAACGTTGGAATAATGATTCGCCTGTCAGGGAAATCAACTGCTGCTCGAATCCCTCCTCTTCAAACGGGTGCGGAAGCGCCCCGCTATGGATTAAAAACCAAATGGATTGTGCAAACCTTCCTAGCAACTCTCTTTCTCCATCTGAGAGTTGTTTTATAGAAACAACCCGGCTTTGATAATCCGGGTCATACGGTATGACTACAACCGTATTTTCAGGCGGGCTTTGGCGGGTTTGGTAAACAGCAATTGGCAAAACCGGCGTAATTCTGCTGCGAATATCGGCAATCCCTTTTGAAACATGCGGAAGTATTGTTTCCGTTTCTTGAATTGTCCTTACACCGCTAAGGGAATAGTTCTTAGCAATTTCTTTCCAGCTAGATTTAAGCGTAGATATGGCCTGCTGCTGGGCTTGTTTTACTGCTGGGTGCATAGTTCGCTTCCTACTGAAAGGGGATGATACCATACTCCTTTAGGGAATGAAGACGGCTCTCGCCTCTTTCTTTGCCTTCTTCAGTTGACCGCTTCGGACGTGGCGTCGGGCGCGGGCGAGCCGGAGGCGTCGATGAGGATGAGTGTGAGTTCCTGTTCGTCTGTGAGTGTGGAGTCAACGAGGGTTTGGACGCGGTAGGTGCCGGGCGCGGGGAACTCGACGTTGAAGAAGAAGCTGATGTTGTTGGCGACGCCGCCGGGCGCAACCTCGAAGGGCGAAGGCTCGGCGAGGACGACGGGGTGGCGTCGGTCGGGCGTGAGGATGCGTACTTCCGAAAGATAACTGCCCTGGCCGCGCCACTGACTGACGACGGCGAACTTGAGGAGCGTGACGGGAAAGTGCTGCACGACGATCTGGTGGAAGACGCCCATCAGCGAGAGCTTGTTGCCCACCTCCAGACGCACGTCGTCGCAGAAGAGCGTGTAGATGAGTTGAAGCTTCGACGCCTGTTCCGATTCTTTCATGTCTCTCCCTCGCACGACGTTTTCACGTCGTCACTTCAGTAGACTCCCGGTAGCAAACGCTTCGTCTCGCGCGCGTAGCTCGCGTACTCTTCGCCGAAGCGCTCGCGCAGCGCGGCCTCCTCGACGCCGATGCGGTACAGGGTCGCCCCGCAGAGCGGCAGGAAGATGAGCGCGACGCTGAGCCAGTTGGCGAAGGCTAGCCCGAAGCCGAGGTAGCGCAGCAGCAGCCCCGTGTACGAAGGATGCCGCATGTAACGGTAAAGCCCGCGGCGCACGACCTTCTGCCCTTCGAGTATCGTGACGTTGACCGTGAAATAACTTCCGAGCGTGAAGACGGCGGCCCAGCGTATGGCCGTCCCCGCGACGAGCAGAAAGATTCCCAGCGCCTCGACGACGTCAGCGCCCGCGCGCATCCTCCCGAAGTCCGTGAAGCCGAGAACGATTCCGGCGGGCACGGTCAGAGCGCCGCTGATGTTGAAGGCCGCGAGCGAGCCTCTGTCCCAGTTCACCTCGGTCTTCACCCTGTGCCCGCGCAGGAACAACTTCTCCGCCACGAACGTCAGGCCGTAGACGGCGAGTGCGAGCAAAGGAAGAAACGTGAATCTCATGCCGAAACGAAGTTAGAGCTCCTGCTGCGCCGTTACTGAAGTCGAATCTCACGCCGCGTCGCCGAGCATCTTTTTGAGGTCGCCCTCGTCAATCACTTTGAGGCCGAGCGCGCGCGCCTTGTCGAGCTTCGAGCCTGCGTCCTCGCCCGCGACGACGTAGTCCGTCTTCTTGCTGACGGTCGAAGTCACACGCCCGCCGCGCGCCTCGATGAGTGCGCGCGCTTCGTCGCGCGTCAACGTCTCCAGCCTGCCCGTGAGAACGAACTGCTTGCCCGCGAAAGCCTCGTCGGCCTCAGCGCCGACCGCGCCGACCGCAATCTCCGTCCGCACGCCCGCCTCGCGCAGGCGTCGGCACAAGTCCAGGTTGCCCTCGTCGTCGAACCAGTCGCGCACGGACTCGGCGACGGTCAAACCGATCTCGTGGATGTCGTCAATCTCTTCGACGGCGGCCGCGGCGAGTCGGTCGAGCGTGCGGAAGTGGCGCGCGAGCAGCGCGGCGGTGCGCTCGCCGACGTGGCGTATGCCGAGGCCGTAGACGAGCTGCGGCAGGTCGCGCGTCTTGCTGGCCTCGATTTGCGCGAGGAGGTTGGAAGCAGACTTCTCGGCCATCCGTTCGAGTGCCGCGACCTCTTCGAGCTTGAGCTGATAAAGGTCGGCCACGTCGCGCACCAACGTCTTCTGCACGAGCTGTTCGGCGAGCGCGTCGCCCAAGCCTTCAATCCTCATCGCGCGGCGCGAGGCGTAGTGAAGCAGACGCCCTTTCAACTGCGCCGGACAGTCTGCCGCGACGCAGCGCGCGACGACCTCGCCTTCGGGCCTTGAGACGACGCCGCCGCACACGGGACACTTCTTCGGAAAGCGAAACGCCTTCTCCTCGCCCGTCCGACGCGACGCGACGACGCTCAAGACCTTCGGGATAATCTCGCCGCTCTTCTCTATGTTCACCCAATCGCCAATCTTCACGCCGAGCCGCTTGATCTCGTCCTCGTTGTGCAAAGTCGCCCGCGAGACGACCGTGCCCGCGAGCTGCACCGGGGTGAGTATCGCCACCGGCGTGAGCGCGCCCGTGCGCCCGACCTGCACGATGATGTCTTCGACCTTCGTCGTCGCCTGCCGCGCCGGGTACTTGTATGCGATGGCCCAGCGCGGCGCTTTCGCCGTCGAGCCGAACTCGTCCTGCAACGCGGTCGAGTTGACCTTCACGACGACGCCGTCAATCTCGTATTCGAGACGGTCGCGCTCGGCCTCCATACGGTTGCAGAACTCTATGACCTCTTCAATCGAGGAGCACTTCGCGCGGTGCGGGTTGACCGTAAAGCCCGCGCGCTCCAGCCAGTCGAGCGCCTCCCAGTGAGTCGCAAACGGCTTGCGCTCGCCGCGCAGAACGTCGTAGGCGAAGAGGTCGAGGCGGCGGCGCGCGACGACCTTCGGGTCTAACTGTCTGATTGTTCCGGCGGCGGCGTTGCGCGGGTTGGCGAACTTCGGCTCGTCCGCTTCCTCGCGCTCAAGGTTGAGCGACGCGAAAGCCTTCCGCGAGAGATAAGCCTCGCCGCGCACCTCCACTTCCCCGCCCTCCGAAACCTTCAGGCGCAGCGGCACGCTCCTGATCGTGCGGACGTTCTGCGTCACGTCCTCGCCCACGCGCCCGTCGCCGCGCGTCACGCCGCGCACGAGCAGGCCGTCATCGTAATGGACAGAGATCGAGAGGCCGTCAATCTTCAGCTCCGCCACGTACTCGAACGCGCGCCCGTCGGCCAGGCGGCGGCAGCGCTCGTCAAAGGCGCGCAGGTCTTCGATGTTGTAGCTGTTGTCGAGCGAGAGCATCGGGCGTCGGTGGACGTACCTGTCGAACCCCTCGGCGGGCTTGCCGCCGACGCGAAGCGTGGGACTGTCCGGCGTCTGAAGTTCGGGGTGTTCCTCTTCGAGCAGCCGCAGCCTCTCGACGAGTGCGTCGTATTCCGCGTCGGAGATTTCGGGGCGGTCGTGGACGTAGTAAAGCTCCTCGTGGCGGAGGACTTCCTCACGGAGCTTCCTGATCTCGCTGTCGATGCTCTTCGCGCTGGTCGGCAAGTCGGCTATCACACCCGAAAGTTTATGTTGAGAGCTTTCGCGCTCATCATAAGGTCAACAGTCCGGGCGCGCAACACGGTCAACGGCGAGTGTGTCACTTGATGAGGCGTCACCTGTTGAGCTGCACGACGGCGTCGCGCGTGCGCGCGAGCGAGGCGTCCTCTTCGAGCTGTGCGAGGCTGTGGATGAGGCGACCGAAGTATTTGACGCCGCGCAGGAAGTCTTCGAGGCGTATGTTCTCGTCGGGGCCGTGGGGGTTCGAGCCGTAGTAGCTGACGCCGAAAGAGACGACGGGCGTCGGCGGGTGGTTGACTCCGCAGACCGCGCCGACGGGGCCGCTCGCGGGGTCAATCGGGTAGACGACCGGCGGCTTCGAGTAGACCTCCCCGGCGTTTTCGATGGCCGCGCGCGCGACCATCGAGCCGGGCGAAGACTTGGCGTAAGGGGCGCTGCCGAGTTCGATGATTTCGATGTCCTGGAAGCCGCGCTTGTCGAGATGTTCGCGCAGCAGGCGGACGACGAGCGGGGGCGTGAGGTCTGGGACGAGGCGGAAGTCGAGACGCGCGGTGGCCGCGCCGGGGAGGATGGTCTTCGCGCCGGCTTCGGTGTGGCCGGTGCGTATGCCGCAGATGGTGCAGGTCGGGCCGAAGATGAGTTCCTTGGTCAGCTCGCGGCCAGTCATCCCGTGAACCCAGCCGCCGATGCGAAACTCTCGGCGCAGTCCGGCCTCGTCAAGCTCGACGGTCTTGAGCATCTGCCGGTCTTCGGTCGTCAGCGGCGCGACGTGCGATGAGAAGCCGTCAATCGTGATGACCCCTTTCGGCGAGACGACCGTGGCGAGCGCCTGCACGAGACGCCACGCCGGATTCGGGACGATGCCGCCCCACTTCGAGTGGAGGTCTGTGCGCGCGCCGTAGGCTCGAAGCTCAAGGAAGGCGATGCCCTTGAAGCCGAGGCTGATGACGAAGCGCTCTTTGGTATCGAGGTAGCCGTCATCCCAGACGCAGCCGTCGGCGCGCAAAAGCTCCGCGTTCTCTTCGGCGAAGCGGTAGAGGCTCGGACTCGCCAGCCCGTCCTCGCCCTCGACGAGGAAGCGCAGGCAGACCGGCAGCTTCCCGAAACTCTTCTGGTAAGCCTCGACCGCCGCGATGCGCGCGACCAGATCGCCCTTGCTGTTCGAGGCCCCGCGCGCGTAGAGCTTCCCGTCCGAGACGATGGACGCGAAAGGCCCCGAAGACCATTCGGTCAACTGCCCGACGGGCTGCACGTCGTAATGGCCGTAGACGACGAAGCAGCGCTCGCCCGCCCCGCACTCGCCGTAGACGATGGGGAAGCCGCTGCCGACCTTGAAGGTGCGCGTGCCCGCCCCCACGCGCTGCAACATCTGCTCAACCTTCTCCGCAACCGCACGCATCCCCGTCCCGCGCGCCGCCACCGAAGGCATGCGACACAGCTCCTGCAAACGCTCCACGAACGAGCGCGCGTGCCGGTCAACGTATCGGTCGAAGCGTGCGAAGGACATAGGTCGTAAATCGTGAATCGTAAATCGTGAATAGCGGTTAAGCGTTACTCAGGTTGAATTGTAAATCGGAAGCTCGGCGACTGAGTCAAACTATTGACGATTTACGATTCACGATTTACGAAAAAAAGGTATCGCGGGCGCGGCGGCTCGCGCTCGAAGCCGGCGCAGACGAGGCCGGCGGCGAAGGCCGTCTGAAACTCCGCGCGGACGCGCGCCAGCTCTCGGCGCGCCGCTTCGGCGTCTTCGCGGACGAGCGCGCCCCAGTTCGACGGAATCTCGACCGAGGCCGCAGGCTCACCGAAGGGTTCGGCCCGCTCGCCGCGCGCGAGTGCTTCGACGCGCGGCGAGTCGAGCAGCCACTCGGCGACGAGGCGGTCGCTGTCGAGGCCGAGCGGCTCGCCGAACTTGCCGGTCACGGTCGAGTAGTCCGTGCCGTAGTAGTTCGCCGCGTAGCGGCGCACCGTCACGCCGAGGCGGTTGATGTTGAAGTGTGCGTTGCGCGCCTGCACGGGGTCCCAAGTCCAGCGTATGAAGCGCCGCCCTTCCGTCAACGCGCGCGCCCTCTGCGCCCACTTCAGGCGCGCGCCAACGCCGCGGTTCTGAAAATCCTTCGCCACAGCCATCATGTGCGAGTAGCCGCAGACTTCCTCCGCGCCCGTCTCAGGCGCGCGGCGCACGGCCACCTGGTTGAGGACGAAGCCGACCATCCTCTCCCCCGCGAACGCGCCGAGCGTCCAGCCGCCCGCGCTGCGCGCGACGATCAGGTTGCGGCGCGGCGAAAGCTCCATATCCGGCAGCCCGAACGCCTCTCGCTGCAAGCGCACGCACTGGTCGAACTCCTCGACGGTCGTGCACTCGCGGATGACTATTTCGTCCTTCTCGTCTGCCAACTCCGACGCCCCTGCTTCGGAAGGA
>JALZHC010000562.1 GCA_030914105.1 Acidobacteriota bacterium | reverse complement strand
CAGCCGACTCTCACGGATGTGAGAGCGGGCCATTGACCCGCCTTCCGTCCTTGAAAAACTGCCGCGCAAAATCCGTCGGATGACGTTTGCGACCTCTGCGGACGGTTGTAACTGTCGCCCGCGATTTTGTTAACATCCTGCGGGAGCGACTTGCCTTGTTAATTTACCCCGACAGCGAAGAGGTGCGCGAGCGTGCCGCGCGCGCGGTCGCCGCGGGCGGAGTCTTTGCCTTCCGCACAGACACTTTCTACGGCCTCGGCGCAGACCCTTTCAACGTTGAAGCCCTGCGCGCCGTCAACGATCTGAAGGGGCGCGACGGCAAGCCCGTACTCGTCCTCGTCAGCGACCCGGAGGTTACCGCGCGGCTCGTCGCGCACAGGTCGCGCGCCTTCAAGGCGCTCGCCGCGCGACACTGGCCCGGCGCGTTGACGCTCGTCGCGCAGGCTCGCGCGGAAGTGCCGGAGCTTCTGACCGCGGGCACGGGCACAATCGGCGTGCGCCTGCCCGACGACGAAGAGGCGCGCGCGATTGTTAGAGCCTGCGGCGGCGTGCTCACGGCGACGAGCGCGAACACGGCGGGACGCGCGCCCGCGCGCAACGCCTCGGAAGTCGAAGGCTACTTCCCGCGCGGCCTCGGCCTCGTCATTGACGGCGGCGCGGCCCGTACGGAGCTGCCTTCGACGGTGCTCGACGTGAGCGGCGCGCGCCCGCGGCTGATAAGAGAAGGCGTCGTGCCGCGCGTCGAGATCGAGGCGACGCTGAAGTCAATCAACGAGTCTCTCGACTGAGACAATCGGTAACTGTTTGAGGCGTTCAGTAACGCCGGCCTCTGGCCGCTGACGCGTTCGGCGGTTCCTACCCTCGTCTCTCACTTCTGCTGAACCGTCACGCTGCGCATGAAGCTGAAGTCGCCGCTGGGGTCAACCTGTATGTTCTCGACTCCGCGGCGCGAGACGACGATGATGTCCGGATACCAGAGCGGCAGGAGCGGCAGGTCGCGGCTGACGATCTGCTGCGCCTCGGCGTAGAGCGCCTTCGCTTTGGTGCGGTCGAGGGTCTTGACGGCCTCGTCAATGACGAGGTCGAACTCCGGGTTGCGGTAGCGGCTGCGGTTGACGGTGGCGCGGTCGGCGGTAGGAACCTGGCTGCTGTGGAAGAGGTCTCGGAGGAAGACCGGGTCTTGGTTGCCGCCGACCCAGCGCAGCGTCGTCATCTCGAACTGGCCCTCGCGCAACTGCTGAAGGAGCGTGCTCGTCTCGAACGTCTCGATTGAGACGGGGACGCCGACGGCCTTGAGCCAGTTCTGGATGACGTTGGCGTACTGGCTGACGGCAGTGTTGCCGGCGGAGATTTTAAAAGAGATGGGCTTGTTGAAGCGCATGCGTGGGCCGTCGCCGTCGGGGTCGGGGAAGCCCGCTTCGTCGAGGAGCTGCTTGGCGCGCGCGGGGTCGTAAGGGTACTGCTGGCCGGGCTCGTAGGCCCAGGAGCTTTCGGGCAGGATGGAGTTGGCGACGCGCGCCTGGCCGAGCATGAGGTCGCGGACGAGCGACTCTCGGTTGATGGCGTAGGCGATGGCCTGCCGCACGCGGACGTTGTCGAGCGGCGGGCGCTCGCAGTTGAATCCGAGATAGACGATGTTCGCGCCGGGGAACTGCTTGACCTGAAGGCGCGGCACCTGTCCGAGGAACATGAAGGAGTCGGGCGAGAGGTTGGCCGCGCCGCTCACAAGGTCAATACGCCCGCTCAGCAGCTCGGCCTGCAAGGTGTTCGCGTCTTTGATCGTGCGGACGCGGAGCTGCTTGATCTGCGGCGCGCCCCGCCAGTAGCTCTCGTTGGCCTCGAGGTCAACGAGCAGTTGGCTCTCGTCGCGGCTGACGTACTTGAAGGGGCCGGAGCCGACGGGGTGCCTGGCCTGCGTGTCGGCGCTGCCCTGCGGGATGACGGGCACGGAGACGAGATTGCCGAGGAGCGAAGACCAGGGCTTGCGCAGGCGTATGACGAGCGTCAACGGGTCGGGCGTTTCGACGGAAGTGATGTAGGGCTGGGGCGTGCCGCCCGGCACGCTCTCGATGAAGAAGGCGGCCTTGTTCTTCTTCGAGTTCGGGACGAGGAGCGTATCGAGCGTGTACTTGGCGTCGGCGGAGGTTAGTGGCTTGCCGTCGTGGAAGGTCACGCCGTCGTGGAGCGTGAAGGTGACGGCCTTGCCGTCGTCGGATATTTGGTAGTCCGTGGCGAGGTCGCCGACGTACTCAAACTTCTCGTTCTTCCGTAGCAGCGAGTTGAAGAGCAACTGGTGCAGGCGCGCGCTGGTCGCGTCCGTGCCTTGCAGCGGGTCGAGCGAGACCACGTCGGAATCGAGGGCCGTGACGAACTGCGTCCGCGCGCCGCCGCGGCAACCGCCGAGCAGGAGGAGAATGACGGCAAAGAAAGAGAGCGCAGTGAGCGCGGGCTTTCCCGTCGGCACGAGCGCGGCCTTTCCTGCCGGCATCAGAGTTTGCCTCCGTAGACGTAGTTCAGCTTGCGGTTGAGTTCGGCGACTTCGAGCGCAAGCTCTCTGAAGCGCTTCGGGTCGAAGGGGAGCGGCGGCTGCGCCAAAGTCTTGAAGGCGGCGATGCGGCGGAGCGACTTCGCGATGCGCCCGCGCGGAAGGTCGCCCTCGCGCGCGGCCTTCAGGAGCGCGTCGTAGGCGCGGCGGATGATGTCCGGGCGCGCGCAGACCAGGATCATGTCCTCGCCCGCGAGTATGGCGCGCAGCGCAGCCTCCTCGATCTCGCAGTGCTTCGCGATGGCCCCCATCTCCAAATCGTCCGTGACGACGAGGCCCTCGTAGCCAAGCTCATCGCGCAGAAGGTCTGTGACGATGTGCGGGTTAATCGAGGCCGGCACGAGTCGGCCTCCGGCAATGCCGCGATGGATGTCTATGTCGGGGAAGCCGCCGTGGCTGACCATGACGGCCCTGACCATGTTGTCTTCGCGCTGGAACAGCTCGATGTAGGGCGCGAGGTCTTGGGCGATGAGGTCGTCGTGCGTGAGGTGGATGACGGGCATCTCCTCGTGTGTGTCCACCTCGCCCGCGCCGATGCCGGGGAAGTGCTTGGCGCAGCCCAGGCAGCCCATCCCTTGCAGGCCGCGCAGGTAGACCATCGTGTAGCCGAGCACCTCGCCGGGCGAGCGACCGTAGGAGCGCGAGTAGAGGCCGTTCGAGAGGAGGTCGCGGTCTTCCGTCATGATGGACATGACGGGCGCGAAGTTCATGTTGAAGCCGAGCCGGCGCAAGACCTCGCCCGTGATGCGACCGTGCTCGCGCGCGGCGGCGAGGTCGCCGTGCTGGCGTATGACGCGCGCCGCGGGCATCGGCGTGCAGATCTTCCGCAGGCGGTCGACGAGTCCGCCCTCCTGGTCGATGCCGAGCAGAGGCTCGACGGGAAGCATGGCGCGGACGCCGTCGAGAAGGGCGCGCAACTGCTCCGGCGCGGCGACGTTGCGACCGAAGATGATCACGCCGCCGGGCGAGACGTACTCGACAAGCGAGCGCGCGTCGGCGTCGAGTTCCGTACCGGGAAGCCCGATGTAGAGCAGTTGTCCGATTTGCTGTTCGAGTGGGAGCGACTGAAGGGTTTGGAAGTCGGTCATGTAATGGATGCGTTCTGACC
>JALZHC010000561.1 GCA_030914105.1 Acidobacteriota bacterium | reverse complement strand
GCTGCGTCAACGTCGCCAACCTCCTGCTGGCGCGCGCGACGACGCGCCGCCGCGAGGTCGCCATTCGCGCGGCCCTCGGCGCGACGCGCGCGCAACTGTTCGCGCAGTTCCTGACAGAGAGTCTGGTGTTGGCGCTCGTCGGCGGCGCGCTCGGCGTCTACCTCGGCAGGGTAATCATCGATGGGGTTCTCGCCATCCTCCCGTTCCAGATGCTTCCGTCGGAGGCGGACGTAAGGATCAGCGTCCCCGTGCTTCTGTTCACGCTCTCGGCGAGCATCTCCGCCGGCCTGCTCTTCGGCTGCGCGCCGGCCTGGCAGGCGAGCCGGCTCGACCTCAACGAGGCGCTCAAGCAAGGTGGGCGCGCGGGCAGCGGCGGCGGACGAGTGCGGCGCGCGTTGGTCGTCGTGGAATTTGCGATGGCGTTGACTCTGCTGGCGTGCGGCGGGCTGGCGCTCGTCAGCTTCTGGAATCTGACGCGCCTCGACCTCGGCGTTCGCACCGACCACGTCCTCACATTTTCTCTGCCCGTGCCGCAGGGCCGTTTTAAGGAGACCGGACGCGTCGGCCCGTACTACCGGCAACTGCTCGAAAAGATCGAGTCCGTGCCCGGCGTCGAGACGGCGGCGGTGACGACGGGTCTGCCTCTGCGCGGGACTGGCTCCGTCCGGCCCTTCCGCATCGCCGGCGCGCCGCCCGCCGATCCGGGTCAGCGCCAGGACGCGGGGGTGCAGTTGGTCACGCCCGGCTACTTCGACACCTTCGGCATCCGCGTCATCAAGGGACGCCACTTCAACGAACAGGACGACGCTGCGGGCGCACGCGCGGCGATGGTGAATGAGACTTTCGTCAGGCAGTATCTCTCCGGCGTCGAGCCTTTAACGCAGCGCGTCGTGTTGAACCAGTTGACGCCGGGCGGCCCACAAGGCGGCCCGGAGCTTGAATGGCAGATCGTCGGCGTCTTCCATAACACGCGCGGCGGCGACGGGCTTCGAGGCGAAGACGCGCCCGTCATCTATCTGCCGTTCTGGCAAAGCCCCTGGCCGCGCGCGTCCGTCGCGGTGCGGACGAAGGGCGACCCGGAGCAGGTCACACGCAGCCTCGCCGCAGCCGTGAACTCGGTTGACCCGGACATCCCGCTGGCGGGCGTCAAGACGATGGAGCAGATTTTGAGTGAGACGCTCTCGCTCGACCGCTTCGGCCTGGTGCTCTATGGCAGCTTCGCCGCGCTGGCGCTGCTACTGGCGGCCATCGGCATCTACGGCGTGATGGCTTTCGCCGTGGCGCAGCGCACGCACGAGTTCGGCGTCCGCATGGCGCTCGGCGCAGCCGGCGGCCAAATCCTAAGACTGGTTCTGCGCGACGGACTGACCCTCGCCCTCTTCGGACTCGCCCTCGGTCTGGGGGGCGCTTATCTGGTGGGCCGCGCCATGCAGGCGAATCTCTACGGCGTCAGCGCGCTGGACGCGCGGGCCGTCGGGGCGGTCGCCTTCGTGCTGCTCGCGGCGGCCCTGCTGGCCTGCTATTTCCCGGCCCGTCGCGCCAGTCGCGTTGACCCGTTGGTGGCGCTGCGCGACGAATGAGGCGGACATCCTCTCCGAATGTGAGGCGGGCATCCTCTCTGAATGTACTGTGCTGAGTCGTCTCTGATGCCGGATGGATCGTGTCGGAGGCGACGCGACGCGGGCCGGGGCGCTCAAGGCTCGGCGCAACACCCTCCGCGTAACTTGCCGGATTAGCCTCGCCCCTCTACCATAGCGCGAGACAAACTTCGGAGAAGCCCAATGAAGCACACTCGCTTTTTTCGCGCGACGGTTCTTTACCTCGCGCTGGCGCTGACGCTCTGCGCCCCCGTCTCTTCCTACGTGCAGGCGCGTCAGTCGGCGCAAGGCCAGCAGGGACTGCCGCCCGCGCAGTACGTCCCCAGCCACGACTACGACCAGCGCCACATCGCGCTCGACCTGCGCTTCGACTGGGAGCGCGAGCAGGCCACGGGGACGGCGACCATCACCTTCGCGCCGCTCAGGGCCGACCTCAGCCGCGTCGAGTTCGACGCCGGCAACATGACCTTCAGCTCCGTGAGACTTGCGAGCGGCACGCCGCTCAAGTACGAGTCGGACGCGGCGCACGAGAAGCTCTCGGTGACGCTCGACCGCGCCTACCAGCCCTCGGACGTGGTGACGGTCGTCATCTCGTACCACACCAACGGTGTGGAGACCAAGCCGGGACTTCCCGGCTTCGGCAGCGGACTGCGCTTCATCAAGCCGACCCCTGACAACCCGAAGCGCCCGCGCCAAATCTGGTCGCAGGGCGAGGCCGAGCAGAACCACTTCTGGTTCCCCTGCTACGACCACCCGAACGACTTCGCCACGACCGAGCTCACCGCGACCGTGGAGAAACCGTTGATGGTCATCTCCAACGGGCGGCTTGTCGAGACGAAGGATAACCGCGACAACACGCGCACCTTCCACTGGAAGATTGACGAGCCGCACGCGACCTATCTGACCTCCATCGTCGTCGGCGAGTACGCCGCCGTCGAGGGCAGCTACGCCGGCATCCCCGTCATCTCTTACGTCTACCCGAACGAGGCCACCGAGGGCCGCCTGACGACGAAGCGCCTGCCCGACATGGTCAAGTTCTTCTCCGAGGTGACGGGCGTCAAATACCCTTACGCGAAGTACGCGCAGACGATGACCGAGGACTTCGGCGGCGGCATGGAGAACATCTCGGCCACCACGCAGACCGAGCGGATGATTCACGACGCCCGCGCGGAACTCGACCAGACCTCGGACAGTCTGGAGTCGCACGAGCTGGCGCACCAGTGGTTCGGGGACTACGTGACCTGCCGTTCGTGGTCTGAAGTCTGGCTCAACGAGAGCTTCGCCACCTACTTTCAGGCGCTCTGGGACGAGCACTCTCTGGGCCGCGACGACTTCCTCTACCTGGATGTGAAGGGCAACCAGGATCAGTACCTCGCCGCGTGGTCGCGCGGGCAGCGCCGCCCCGTCGTCACGAAGAACTATGCGAACCCGGAGGCCGTCTTCGACACCTACGCGTATCCGCGCGGCGGCGCGGTGCTGCACATGCTTCGGCGTCAGTTGGGCGAGCGCGACTGGTGGCGCGCAATCAACCACTACCTGACGAAATACGCGCACCAGCCCGTCGAGACCGAGCAGTTCCGCGTCGCCGTCGAGGAGGCGACGGGCCAGTCAATGGATCGCTTCTTCGACCAGTGGGTCTACCGCATGGGCCACCCCGTCTTCCGCGTCACTGAGGCTTACGACGCGGCGGCGAAGACTCTGAAGCTCACCGTCCGGCAGGAGCAGAAGGTTGACCCGAACTCGGCTTACCCGCAGGTCTCTCTGTTCCAGGTGCCGCTCGACGTGGAGATCGGCGCGGGCGGCGCGACGAGAGTCGAGCACATTTTAATCGAGCCGAAAGAGGAACAGATCTTCACCTTCCCCGTCGACGCCGAGCCGCAGCTCGTCAACTTCGACTACGGCGGCACGGTCATCAAGGAGCTGAAGTTCGACAAGAGCACGGACGCGCTCGCTTACCAGTTGGCGAACGACGCAGACGTGCTCGGTCGCGTGTGGGCGCTCGGCCAGCTCTCGGCGCGCGCGCGGGACAAGGCGACCGCCGAAGCCGACGTGAAG
>JALZHC010000560.1 GCA_030914105.1 Acidobacteriota bacterium | reverse complement strand
ATCGAGGCCCGACTGCTCGGCTTCGAGGTTGATGTCGCTGACGACGAGGTCGAAGCCCGCCTGCGCGGCGAGCGCGAGCGCGGCCTCCGGCGTCGTCGCCGTCTCCGCCGCCCAACCCTGCGCCGCGAAAATCTCGCGCAGCAGATCGCACGAGGCCGGATCGTCGTCGACGACAAGTATGCGCTTCATCGGATCAGCAACTCGCCCTTCGCGGGCCGCGCGGCGGACGCCACGATCTTAGCCGCCGGAGCGCGCAGCCTCCACGGCCTGCTCCTCGTCCTCCGCGCCCACCTCGTCCTCCCGCCCGAGCCCCGGGAACGTGAGGCGGAAGCGCGCGCCGCGGCCCGGCTCGCTCTTGACCTCGATTGTGCCGCCGTGCTCCGAGACGACCTGGCGGACGACGACGAGGCCGAGGCCCGTGCCGCGCCCGCGCTTCTTCGTCGTGTAGAGCGGGTCGAAGATGTGCGCGCGCACCTCCTCGGTCATGCCCGTGCCCGTGTCCGCGAAGTCGATACGGACGCGGCCCGCGTCGCCGCCCGCGCCGACGCGCGCGTCGGGGGTCGCGCCCTCGACACTCGGTTTAACGTCGCCGCCCGCCGGCTCGCCGTCGCCGCCCGGCTCAAGCGAGGTCGTGACGCGAAGGCCGCCGCCTTCGGGCATGGCGTCGAGCGCGTTGTTGACGAGGTTGATGAAGACCTGTTGCAGGCGGTCTGGGTCGCCGTTGACGTGCGGGAGACCGGAAGCCAGCTCGGCGTCGAGGCGGACGCGCGAGGCGTCGAGCGTCGGGGCGGCGGCGTCGAAGGTTCGGCGCAGGAGCGCGTTGATGTCGAGCGGCGCGTGCTCGCCCGTTTCGGGCCGAGTGCTGTCGAGCATGCGCCGGACGATGCGCTCGATGCGCTCGATCTGCTGGCTGATGGTTTCGAGGCGCGTGCGCTCTGATTCGGGGTCGTGGGCGGGGCTTGCGAGCAGGAGCTGGACGTGACCGCTGATGAGATTCAGAGGCGTGCCGACTTCGTGCGCGAACTGCGCGGCGAGCTGGCCGGCGGCGGCGAGTCGTTCGAGTTCAGTCAGGCGGCGGGCGGTCTGGTAGAGTTCGAGGTTGGCTTCTTCCAACTGCTCGTTGCGCTCGGCCAGCTCTGAAGTGGCCTCGCCGACTCTGCGCTCCAGCACGCGGCTCTGCGCCTCGCGCTCGGCGGTCATCTCGCGCAGGCGCGTGAGCATGCGGTTGAAGCCGCGCGTGAGCGCGCCCATCTCGTCGTCGCGCGCGGGTTCGGGGGCGTGCGCTTCGAGGTCGCCGCCGCGCACATGCTCCATCACGCCGACGAGACTTTCGACGGGGCGGTAGACGAAGTGTCGGAAGAGGAGGAAGACGGCGAGCGTAATCAGCAGGACGGCGAGAGGCCCCAGCCAGAGCGCGTCGCGCCCGTAGTCCCAGGCGATTGAAGGCGCACTGTCGAGCTTCTCGATGACCTCGACCGCGCCGCTCACGCGCCCGTCCCCGCGCACGGGCGCGAAGACTCGGTAGAGCGAGTCGTCCGCGCCCTCGGCCTGCGGCTCGACGAACTTCTCGGAGAGGCCGCTGCGGAGCGCGGCCTTCACGTCGTCGGGAATCTCCTCGGCCTGACGGCTCCCGGCGGAGGCCGCGACCTCGCTGAAGACGCCGCCGACGCGCTCCCAGACGCGAACGGTCACGGCGTCGGGGCGCGAGCCGTGGACGAGCGTGGCGAGGCGCGCGATCTGTTCGGGGTCGCGCGGCGCGGGCATCTGGCTGATGTGGTCGGCGAGGTTGTCGGCCTGGAGCTGCGCCAGCTCCTTCTGCTGGTCGCGCACGCGCTGCGCGAAACGCACGCTCGTCAGGGCCATTACCACGCCGAGCACGGCCAGCGTGATGGCCGAGGCCAGCAGCGTCGTCTTCGTGTGTAGCTTCAGCGGGCGCATCGCGCGAAGAGAAAGTTCAAGGCAGAAAGTTCGGGGCGAAAGTTTAAGGGTAGCCGTCGCCCGGTATCATACGACACGGCGCGGCAAGGCTGCCAACGCCGACGCCTTCGGGCGTCCTCGCGTCTAAAGAAAATGCCCCCCGCGCTGAGGCGGAGGGCGTCGTGGAAAAGTGAGCTGCGGCTGCCGGCTCTTTCACTCGCTGACGCCGCTCTGCGCCTGCTGGGTGGCCTTCGGGTCGAAGGGCGTCTTCAGGTACTCCTGCGCGGCCTTCTGCGCGTTGTCGAAGTCGCTGCCGGCATCGACGGCCTGCTTGTACTCGTTGACGGCGCGCGCGCGGTCGCCCATCGCGTCGTAGGCGTTGCCGCGCTTGATGTGCGCCCAGGTCTCGATCCAGGTGGGCTTGCCGTCGCCGTGCAGCGCGGCGTCGAAGTTGTCGAGCGCCTGCTGGTAGTTGCGCTGTTCGAGGAAGATGAGGCCGAGGTTGTAGTAGACCCACGAGTTCGACTTGTCGAGCTTCAGAGCCTCTTCGAGCTGACGCTGCGCTTCGAGGTACTGGCCGTCGCGGAAAAGCTCAAGGCCGCGGCGCGCGACGACAGAGGTGCGCAGGTCTTCCGACGTGCGCAGAACCTTGTTGTTCGGGTCGATGATGACCTCGATAGGCTTGCCCTTCGACTCGAAGTCGAAGTCCTCGCTCTGGTCGGCGACGTAGACGGTGGTCGTGGGGCTGTCGCCCTCGGCGCGCAGTTGAAGCTCGACGGGCAGCTTCAGGTTCTGCATGTTCTGCTTGATGGTTCCGCGCGCGCGAAACTTGCCCGTGCGCGTGCGTATGATCTGATAGTCGGCGGAGAACTCCGGCACGCCCGTTCCCTCGACCCAGCGCGCGAAGAAGTAGCGCATCGGCTCGCCCGCGACCTTCGACGCGAGCTTCTCGAAGTCGTCAATCGAGGCGTTGTGGCCGCGGAACTGCGTGAAGTACTGGCGCATCAGGTCGTCGAACTTCGACGGCCCCAGAGTCTCGCGCAGCATCCGAAAGACCATCGCGCCCTTGTAGAAGACGACGGCCTGGTAGGGGGCGCTCTGGTCGTCGAGCGTGGAAGGCGCGCGCGCAATCGAAGCCGACTGCTCGAACATGAGCGCGCGCTCCAGCATGTCGCGCTGCGCCGCGTCGAGCGCCGCGCCCGAAAGCCTCTGCTCGCGGAAGGCGAAGCTGCTCCACTCGGCTAAGCCCTGCGAGAGCCACGCGTCGTCGAAAGACTTGAGGCCGACCGAGAGTCCCCACCACTGGAAGGCGACCTCGCGCAGGATGCGCTCGTCGAGCGAAGCCTGTCGGCCCGGCGCGAAGAAGCGCGTCGAGAGGAACTCGATTCCGGGCGCGGCGTAGGCGTCGAGGCTCGCGTCGTCAATCTCGGCGACGACGAGGCGGCGACCGAACGCGGGCTGCCCGTACTTCTGCGTGTAGAACTGCAAAGCCTCGCCGACCAGTTGCGCGTAAGGCTCGATGAAGCTCTCGGCTCCGGGCTGGACGTAGAACGCAATCTCGTAGCTGCCGATCTTGAGCGTGCGCGTCGAGAAATGTCCGACGGCGAAGTTGCCGAGCAGAGACGGCTGGCGCGTGACGAAGTGGTAGCTGTGCAGAGCCGCGGACGCTGCTTGCGCCGTCCGCGTCGGCGCGGTGCGCGCGCCCGTCTCGCCCGCGGGCGGGAGGAGCGGCGCGCC
>JALZHC010000559.1 GCA_030914105.1 Acidobacteriota bacterium | reverse complement strand
TTCTTTCGGATGGCAAGCGCACCGTCAAAGTCCCCATCCGCTCGCTCGACGAGTACAAGTTCCGCTTCGACCACCGCAAGAGGAAGCATGTCGGGCAGGGCGACGGGCGAACGCGCGTCGGCGACGTGATTGCGCGCGAGGGGCAGGGCCAGGGGCAGGGGCCGGGCAGGGGCGCGGGGCCTGCCGGGCAGGGGCCGGGCGCGGACTACTACGAGGCAGAGGTGGACATTGACGAGCTGGCCGCGCTGATTTTTGAAGACCTGCAACTGCCCTTCCTCGAAGACAAGGCCAGGAAGGCCGTGCCCGCCAAGACCACACGCTTCAACGAAATCCGACGCACCGGCGTCTTCTCGAACCTCGACAAGCGCCGCATGATCTTAGAGAACATCAAGCGCAACGCGCGCGAGGGCACGGGCGCACGCTTCGGCAACGTCCGCAAGGAAGACCTCAGATTCAAGACGTGGGAGGAAGACAAGCGCTACGAGTCGAACGCGGTGGTGATGGCGCTGATGGACGTTTCCGGCTCGATGGGCGAGTTCAAGAAGTACATCGCGCGCTCCTTCTTCTTCTGGATGGTCAGGTTCCTGCGCACCAAGTACGACAACGTCGAGATCGTCTTCATCTCGCACCACACGGAGGCGCGCGAGGTCACCGAAGAGCAGTTCTTCACGCAGGGCGAGTCCGGCGGAACGGTCGTCTCTTCGGCCTACCAGCTCGCGCTCGACATCATCCGCGAGCGCTACCGACCCACGGACTGGAACATCTACCCGTTCCACTTCTCGGACGGCGACAACTACTACTCGGACAACGAAGAGGCCGTCCGCCTCGCCGACGAACTCATTCAGACTTGCAATCTCTTCGGCTACGGCGAGATCGGCGAGGAGGGCGGCGGCGGCTACCGGCGCTCTTCGGGCGCGCTGCTCTCCATATTTAACGACCGCCTGAAAAACAACGAGCGCTTCATCGGCGTGCGCATTGATGATAAGGAGGACGTCTACCCGGCGCTCAAACAGTTCTTCGGGCGGCGCGGCGTCGAGGCCTGAGCGCACGGCGACGCACCGGGCGACCGCCTGCGTCCTCGGCGTGTGCGACCCTGTGCTTTTCATCGTCTGGAGAAAACAGGGGCGCGGAGAAGTTGAACCCTCCGCGCCCCTGTTCCTCTCTCTCCCTCCGCCCCCTTTTTCCTCTCGCCTCTCTGCGCGCCGGAAGTCGCCGCGGGGCCGAAGGCTCGCGCGAGCGCCGGGCGGGCGAGCTTTGCCGCCGCTCTTCAAAAAAATGGAGAATATTCAAATAAATTCATTTACAATCTGGATTTAAGTACGCCAGCGAACGCCGGGCGGCGGGATGAAGCCCAAGTGTTTCAGAAGTTTCCGCGCGCAGCAGGGGCGGCGTTCGAGAGGTGGAATAAAGCTTGCTTCTCGCCAGAAGCGTGCAAGCTTCGCAGTCTACAGTTTCTGTCGCCCCAGCCTTTTAGCGAGTCCGAAGCGGTGTCGCCGGTGTGCCCCGAGGCCACCGCGGTCAGGCTCTACAACGTTCTTCGAGCAAGGTTCTTCCGGGCGGCACGCGGCCAGGTCAGTCCCTCGCAACTTCTGACCCGCGTGGCCGTCCGAGAGGTAAGCGGCGGCAAGCATCCCGCGCCAGAGTCCGCACCCGCACCCGGCGGTGAGAGGCGGCAAGCGCGGGGAGCCGGGAACGAAGGCCCGCCGCGCGACCATCCCTTTGAACAATCCCTTTGGGAGGAGGTCTTCTGATGAGCAGCGGAAAAGTTAAAAGGGCGGTCTCTTCCGTCCTCGCAGCCGTCCTGCTGACGGCCACCGCAATTCTTCCCGCCTCGTCGGCGCTGGCGCAGACGGCGAGCACGGGCGTCATCACCGGCGTCGTGCAGAACGAGAAGGGCGAGGTCGTGCCCAACGCCACGGTGAGGGCGGTCAACACGGGAACGAACGCCACGCGCGAGGTCAAGGCCAGCGGCGAGGGCGTCTACGAAATCACGCAGCTCCCGCCCGGCAACTACCGCGTCGAGGTCGAGGCTCAGGGCTTCTCCAAGTCCGTCACCGACAACGTCGCGGTCAACGTGCTCCAGCGCACGACCATCAACGCGACTCTGAAGGTCGGCGCGGTCACCGAGACGGTCAACGTCACCGCCGAGAACGCGCCGCTCGTCGAGACGACGAAGACGGACGTCTCCGGCGTCATTGACCAGAAGCGTCTGGAGAACCTGCCCGTCAACGGGCGCTCCTTCGCTTCGCTCGCCATCCTGATTCCGGGAGCGACGCTCGCGCCCTCCTTCGACCCGACGAAGGCGCGCGTCGGCACCTTCTCCATCGGCGGCTCGACCGGAAGGAACCTGAACATCACGGTTGACGGCGGCGACAACAAGGACAACGCCGTCGGCGGCATCCTCCAGAACTTCTCGATGGAAGGCATTCAGGAGTTCGCGCTCTCCACGCAGCGCTTCTCGGCGGCCAACGGTCGTTCGGGCGGCGCGCTGCTCTCGGTCGTCTCGAAGTCGGGGACGAACGACCTGCACGGCTCGCTCTTCGCCTTCTTCCGCGACGACAAGCTGAACGCCAACGCGCCGGCCCTGCTCGCCGAGGCCAACCCGTTGCTCTTCCCGAACTCCGGCGACGCCGTCAAGCCGCCCTTCAGCCGCCAGCAGTTCGGCGGAAGTATCGGCGGCCCGATCAAGCACGACAAGGCCTTCTTCTTCGGCACGCTGGAGCGCACGCGCGAGCGCGGCAACTCCATCGTCCCCGCCTCGGATCAAGCGTCGATCACCTTCCTCGAACCGTTCGGCTACAAGGCCGTGCGCTTCCTGCCGCAGCCGTTCAACGACTGGGAGTACACGATCAAGGGTGACTTCAAGCTCAACAACAAGCACACGCTCGTCACCCGCTTCGCCGGTCAGAACAACAACGGGCTAAACGACCAGGCCGGCTTCCTGATCGTCCGCACAGACCTGTCGGGCGGCAACAAGACTTTGAACACGCTCTACAGCTTCCTCGCCAACGAGACGTGGGTGGTGAACACCCGCACCGTCAACCAGTTCATCTACCAGTACTCGACCTTCGATAACCAGATTCTGGCGACGACCGAGCTTCCGCTCCTCGTCTTCCCGAACGGCATCGCCGTGGGCCGCAACGGCAACGTCCCGCAGGAGACCATCCAGAAGAAGCACCAGTTCCGCGACGACCTGACCTACAACCGCGGCAACCACGGCTTCAAGTTCGGCGGCGACTTCGTCTGGGAGCCCACACTCGGCGGCATCTTCGCCTTCTCCTCGGCCCCCGAGTACGACTTCAACTTCGACATCCGCGACATCCTGACCGACCCGGTCAACTTCCCGCAGGGCCTGAGGACGCCCGGCACGGTCGCCGACATCGTGCTTGCCGGCGGCGACCCCTCCTTCAACCTGCGCGACGGCGCGAAGCAGTTCGCCTGGTACGTCCAGGACGACTGGAAGATGACGCCGCGCTTTACCCTGAACATCGGCGTCCGCTACGACGTTGACCTCGGCTTCTTCGACAGCGGCCACCAGGCCAACAACCGCGCCATCCGCGCGCTCCAGATCATCGGCAGCCCCTACGGGCGCGTCGCGCAGGACGACAAGAACAACTACAGCCCGCGCATCGGCTTCGCCTGGGACTTGAGGGGCAACGCCAAGTCCGTCC
>JALZHC010000089.1 GCA_030914105.1 Acidobacteriota bacterium | reverse complement strand
CTCCGTCGCGCATGCGCGCGCCGCCGAAGATGCCGCCCGCGCGCATCTGGCCGACGCCCGACGTGTCGTTCAACTGGCGGCGCATCATCGCGCGCGGCATCGGCGCGTTGGGCGTGGCGCTCTGGAAGTTGTCGAGGTAGAAGAGCATGGCGGGGCTTTTGGCCGTCGCTTCGAGGAGGTCGCGGAAGTTGCCGAGCGCGTTCGGGCGGATCACGTCGCGGTCGTAAGAAGTGAGGAACCAGCGGTCAGCGCCCTTCTGCGCGTAGATGTTGAAGTGGTTCTCCCAGAAGTTGACCATCACCTCCTGCAACTGCCGCTCGCTGTAGACGGCGCGCAGCACGCGCGAGGCGTCAAGCTCGCCGACGATGCGCTGTGGGTTGCCGAGACCGTTCTGGCGCATGTACTCCATAACGGCCTGGCGGTACGCGCGGCGCTGCGGGTCTGCGTCCTGCGCCTGCTGTTTGGCGGCCTGCGGGTTCGCCTGCGCGTTCATCGCTTCGCCGACGATGCGCTCGGCGTCGACGGTCGGCGGGCCGGCCTTCTCCGGCATCGCCTTGTCGTCCTGCATGCTGTTCTGCTGAGTTGACTGCGCTGGCTGTCCTTGTGCCGGCTGTCCCTGCTGGCGCTGCTGGACGAGCGCGGCGAGTTCGGGCGGAAGCTGCCCCTCGCGCTGGAGGCGTCGGAGGATTTGGTTCGGCTGCGGGTACTTCGCCAGCAGCTCGCCGTTCGACATCTGAAGCGTCGGCAGGTTGCGGAGCTTCGCCTCAAGCAGAGAGTCGTCAATCTTCGAGGGGTTGAGCTGTTGCTCGATGTAGTTCTCAAGCCCCATCCTGCGCACGCGCTCGATGTCGCCGGGGCGAGCGCCGAAGGCCAGGCGGTTGAGCACGTGCACGACGCGCTGCTCCTCCGTCAGCTTCTGCGCCGCGGCCTGACCCTTCGAAGCTTGCGCGGCGACGCCCGCGACGAAAAGGCTGTTCGCCAAAAGCGCCAGCGCGCCAAAGACCGAGAAGGCGCGCGCAAACGAACGACGGGACGGGAAAAGGAGGTTCATAAATGGCTCCGATCTCTGCAAATCTTCTCTGCTAAATTGCCGGCAACCCACGACTTCAGGTGCTCAGGACGAAGGTTTAGACGCGCAGGCCGGGCCGATAGTTGGAAAAATTACGGGGCAATTACAAGCAGTAGCCCGACCGTGAGGGAGGGCGTCGGTGAAAGGATGAAGGCGGAAGGATGAAGGGGATGCAGTTGGGCATTTACTTCATCCTTCCGTCTTCCGATACGGTCGGGCTACTGCCTTCAACGCTGCGGGCGCGGGTAGCTGACGGGGCTGCGGTTGCCTTCGCGGTCAACGGCGCGGACGCCAAAGAAGTAGTTGTCCTTCGAGAGTTTCAAGGTATAGCTCGTCACGTTGCCGACCCAGACGGAGTGCGTCCAGATAGGTTCCGTCGTGTCGCGCCAGACCACTTCATAGCCGGCGAGGTCAGGCTCCTTGTTCGCTGACCACTGCAAGTCCGTGTCGTTCGTCAGACGACGCGTGAGGATGAGCACGCCGGAGGGGCGCGCGGGCGCGAGCGCGAGCGAGGCGAGCGCAGCGCAGTTGACGCGCGCGACCTGCGCGATGTAGTTGAAGTCGTCGAACTGCGGCAGGTCGCCGTACTGTATGCCACCCTCGACGCGGACGTTCTGGTGCTGGTGGTTGTAGTTCTCGTTCGGCTCGGTGAAGCGCACCGCCGGATAGCCGTTCTCAAGGAAAGGGATGTGGTCGCCGCCGCGTAGATAACGGTCGCGCCGGTAGACCATCCAGACGCGGAACGACGGCATGTACCGCTCCGCCGTCTCCTTTATAAAGCGCGCGAGCTGGCGCGACTGCGAGTCGTTCTCGCCGCCGACGCTGCGGCGCGTGTTGGCCTCCGGCGGCGTCTCGTTCGAGGGCACGCCCTCTGAGAAGACGCGCACGGTGCGGTCGTCGCGCGTGCCGTCCGCGCCGGTGGAGCTTCCGATGATGTCGTTGGTGAACATCGCGTCCACGTTCACGTTCTGCTTCTTCGCCTGCTCGGCGAAGTAGGTCGAGCCGACGAGTCCCTGCTCCTCGCCCGCGACCGTCATGAAGACGATGGTCGCATCGAACTGTCGCTTCGACATCACGCGCGCCAGCTCCAGGACGGCAGCCGTGCCCGAAGCGTCGTCGTTCGCGCCCGGCGCGTCGCACGCGGCGTCGGTCGGACTCGTGCACATCGAGTCGTAGTGGCCGCTGACGACATAGACCCTTCCCTTCGACTCTTCCTGCGTGCCCTGAAGCGTCGCCACGACGTTCGTGAGCCGCGTCGGTTTCTGTATGCGCTGGAAGCGACCGGGCTGCTGCTCGAACGTTTGCAGCTCGACTTTGAGGCGGCCGCCCGATTCGCGGCTGTACGTCTGCATCTCCTGATAAATCCAGTCGCGTGCCGCGCCGATGCCGCGCGCCGGGTCGTCCTGCGTTGAGAGCGTGTTGCGCGTGCCGAAACTGACGAGCTTGCGGATGGTGCGCTCGATGTTGCGCGCATCAATCTCGCGCAGCATCCGCGCGATTTCAGGGCGCGCGGCGTTGGGCACGCCGCGCCGCACGGCCTCGGAAGTCGTGTCGCGTGCGGCACGGCCACGCGGCGCGCGCTGTGCGAGCGAGCCGGGCGCGAACGAAGTGCAGACGAGCGCGAGCAAAAGCAGGACGGCGAGCGGAAGCGAGAGGGCGAGCGCGGGCCTCGACGAAGTGGCGCGTCTGTTCATTTCTCTTCCCTTCTTCTGGCGTGTCGGCGTTGCCGTGTCGCCTAAGTTAGCGCGGCGCGGCGGCGCGTGGCAACACGCGACGGCCTGAAGAGAAAGGCGCTAAGGCTCCCGCCCGCGCTCGCGCTCGACAAGGAGGCGGCGGAGGATTTTGCCCGCGGGCGACTTCGGAATCTGCGCGACGAACTCGACGCGGCGAATCTTCTTGTAAGGCGCGACGTGCGCGGCCACGTGGCTCAAGACCTCGCCTTCGGTCAGCCCGTGTCCGTCTTTGACGACGACGAAGGCCTTCGGGACTTCGCCCGCCTCTTCGTCGGGGCTGGGGATGACTGCGGCGTCGGCGACCGAAGGGTGCGTGAGCAGCACGGCTTCGAGTTCGGCGGGCGCGACCTGCAGGCCCTTGAACTTGATGAGTTCCTTGGCGCGGTCGACCACGTAGAAGAAGCCTTCGTCGTCGGCGTAGCCGATGTCGCCCGTGTGCAGCCAGCCATCGGCGTCGACGGTCTGCGCGGTCGCCTCCGGGCAGTTCAAATATCCCTTCATCACCTGCGGGCCGCGCACGCAAATCTCGCCGCGCTCGCCCGCGCCCAGCTCCTCGCCCGTCTCGACCGAGACTACCTTGCACTCCGTGTTCGACGCGACGAGGCCGACAGCGCCGAGCTTGTTCCGCTCGGGCGTGCAGATGTGCGTGACCGGGCTGGTCTCGGTCATGCCGTAGCCCTGCACCACGTCGCAGCCCAGACGCTCGGAGCACTCGCGCGCAAGCTCCGCGCCCAGAGGGGCCGCGCCGCAGAAGATCATCCTTAAAGAGGAGAGGTCGAAGGCGTCAACCGACGGGTGCTTGGAGAGCGCGAGCACGATGGGCGGGACGAGGTGCGCGAGCGTGACGCGGTAGTCCTGCATCGCTCGGAGCACCTGCTCGAAGTCGAAGCGCGGCAGCGTGACGATGGTCGCGCCGCTCCAGAGTCCGTAGTTCAAGATCACCGTGAGGCCGTAGATGTGGAACATCGGCAGCACGCAGATGAGCGTGTCGTCTTCCCAGTCGTGCCCCGCGGCGCTCAGTTGCAGGAGGTTCGCGACGAGGTTGCGGTGCGTCAACATCACGCCCTTGCAGACGCCCGTCGTGCCGCTCGAATAAGGGAGCACGACCAAATCCTCGCGCGGGTCAAACGCCGCGGCGGGCTGACCGGCGGCCCCGACGCTCGACGACTCCGCGCCGCCGTCTGACATCACGCCGCCTTCTGCCGTCGCGCCGCCTTCGGACAGAGACGCGAACGGCGTCGCGCCTTCGGCCTCGCCGAAGACGAACAACTCCTCGACGCCCGCGTTGCGCGCCGCCGCGCCCGCGAGCAGTTGCGGCACGGTGAGCAGGAACTTCGCGCGGGCGTCCCTCAACTGCTTCTCGACCTCCGCGGCTGTGTAGAGCGGATTGATCGGCGTGACGACGCCGCCCAGAGACGCCGCGGCGTGGAAGGCGACGGCGTACTCCGGCGAGTTCGGGCTGAGCAGTGCCAGCACGTCGCCTTTGCGGAAGCCGCGTCGCGCGAGTCCCTCTGCCGTCTTCCTTATCGCCTCGACGAGCTGCGCGTAGGTCAGGACGCGCCCGCTCACGCCGTCAATGATCGCGGGCTTGTCCGCGAGTCGCTCGGCGCGTCTGAAGACGAACTCGGTGAGCGGCACGTCGGGCACGGACACTTCGGGAAAGGGGCTGCGGAAGATCATCGGGGAAGACCTCCGAAAGGCAGTAAATCGTGAATCGTAAATCGTGAATAGTTTTGTCCTCTCGCAGGGCTTTCGGTTTACCGTTCAAGCCGGGCGGCGCTCAACCACTATTGACGATTTACGATTCACGATTTACGCGCGTTAGCGAATCCGGTACGCGTGACCGTGGACGACGACGACGACCTCGCCGCCGATCTGTTCGGCGACGCGACCAATTTCCGGAATGTCTGCGACGAGCGCGCGGAAGGCGTCGGTGCCGCGTCGGACGCCGGTCGAGGTCATCGAGGGTTTGTAGTTCAAGTCAACCCACGCGCCGCCCTCGCGCCGGAAGCGGTGGCCTGCGGCGGAGCGTGTCCCTTCGATGCGCACGGCATCTGCTTCGTCCTCTTCTCGCGCGCGTGACTCGCCTGCCGAGCGCGCCCGGCGCGAAGGCGTCGCGCCTGCGCCGCGCTCCGTCCGGTCGCGGTCTTCCCTCGGCGTGGAAGCGAGCGAGCCGGAGCGCGAGCCGTTGTTCGTGAGGCCGTTCGAGGCGTTGTTCGTCGCCGAGCGCGTCTGGTTGCGCGAGTCGTCGGGCGAAACGATGTCGAGGTTGTTCGCGCGCTGCTTCGCCTGCTGCTGACGCTGCGACGGCTGATCGTTCGAGGCGACCTGCTCTTGCGAGGCAGCCGCGCGGTCGTCCTTCTCTTTGGCCTCGACCTTAGCGACCTCCGTCGGCTCGTTCGCGCCCGGCTTCGCCGCGGGCGCGGCTGCGGCGGCTGCACTCTTCTCGTCGGCGGGCGGCGGCGGCGCTTCGGCGCGCTTCGGCTCCTCCGCGGTCACGGTCGGCGTCTCGCCCTCCGCGTTCGGCCCCTTCGCCGGCGGCGTGCGCGGAAGTGCGCCGGAGGCGCGAGCCGCGGCCTCCTCCTCGCCGTTCGAAGGCTCCGAATTGGCGACGCTCAAGTTCGCGTTCGCGCTCATGTTCGCGTCAGACGGAACCTGCGCGCCTTCGTCCGAGTCGTTGCCTGCCCCGGCGCGCGCGGCTGACGGCCTGGCTCCGACGTTCGACACACGCCGCGCGAGTTCCGCGTTGTTGCGCCGCGAGCGCCACGCGACGAAGGAGACGGCGGCAACGAGGCAGAGCGCGAGCGCGGGCGCGGCGTATCGCAGAACGCCCGGCGCGAAGAGGCCCGAAAGCCACGCGAGCCGGCGCGCGGGCCTCGCGGGTTCGACCTGAGTCGGAGCCACGCGCTTCTCAAGCTCGCCCGCCGCGCCCGCGAGACTGATGGCGAGGCCGCGGCATTCGTCGCAGTCCGCGAGGTGCGAGACGGCTGCGAGGCGCGCGTCTGCGGGCAGCGAGCCTTCGGCGAAGGCGCTCAGCTCGTCGGCGTCGAGGTGCGCCGCGGGTTGCGCCGCGCGCGCGCCGTCGCCGGCACGAGCTTCCGCCCCCGCGCCGGTGTGCCGCCGCAGCAGCGAGTCCATCTCTTTGTCGAAAGCCTCTTTCATCTCAAACCGAAAATCTCAGGCCGACGAGGCGCTCATTCGTTGAACGCTTCGCGCCGCGAAACTTGCGCCTCGGCGGCGGCGACTTCAAGCGCGGCGTGCGCGTCGCGCGGAGCATGAGAAGGTCGCTTCACTCGAAGACCTCGTCGCGGCGCTCGGCGGTTGCCGCCGTCTCGGTCGCGAGCATCGAGCGCAAGTCCGCGTCTGTGGGCGCGTGCGCCGCCTCGGCGAGCGTGCGCGCGACCTCCTCGCGCGTCCACTTGCGCTCGTTCGTGAGCATGGCCTCGACGCGGCGGCGGACTTCCGCGTGCAGGCGCGTGAGGCGTCGGCTCGCCGTCGCCTCGTGGACTCCGAGCAGCGCGCCGGCCTCCTTCAAACGCAGGCCGTCGAAGTAGTAGAGCTTGACGAGCAGCCGGTCTTCCGCGTCGAGCGTGCCGAGCGCGCGCGCAAGCGCCTCCTCGACGGCGCGCGCCGCGTCCCGCTCGGCCAAACCGCTCTCCGGGTCGCGCGGCGCGACCGGCCTCCAGCCGTCGGCCTCTTGAACTTCGGCAGCCGCTCGGTCGAACTCCGAAGCCTCCTCCGTCTGCACGAGCCGCGAAGTGCGGCGGTGGCGATCAACTGCGAGCTGGCCGACGACGGCGCGCAGCCAGCCGCCCAAGCTCCCGCAGCCCGAATAGTACGCGAGCTTGCCCGCGGGCCTTCCGTCCTCGCGCGCGCGTAGGCCGTAAAGCTCGGCCCAGGCCGAGTCGGCCAGCTCCTCGGCCTCCGCCTCGCCCGCGCTCGACCCGCGCGCAGCCGAGAGCACGGTCGAGCGGTACTGCTCCATCAGCTCGTTCCACGCCGACTCGTCGCCGCGCTCGCACGCGACGACGAGCAGCAGCTCTTCCGCGTGCAGAGAATCGACGAAAGCATTCACCTCTTTGTCCGACGCTTCGGGCCGGTGGCGCAGCAGGTACTTCTCGACCGACGCGCGCACGCGAGAGGCGACCACCCCGGCGTCGAGCGCGCGTGCGCGCCCGGCGCGCGCCAACAGCCGTTGCGCGCCCTCGGCGACGAGTTGTTCGACGTTCGACAGCATCCTCGGATCAGACCGTCTCCGTAAGCCCTGCGGGAGTGCCCGCTATGCTATCACGAACCGCACCTGCGCGGCCCACAACTTCCGTCTTTTGACACGCCCTCTGAAATGATGAATGATGAACGCTGAACTGAAAGACAAGCCTACGCCTGAACTGAAGCCCTTTGTCTTCAAGTTCAGCGCTCAGCGTTCCGACTTCCGCGTTTCAAACATGCTTCGCGTCACCGAAATCTTCCGCTCGATTCAGGGCGAGTCCACGCACGCGGGCCGCGCCTGCGCGTTCGTGCGCCTGACGGGCTGCCCGATGCGCTGCGCGTGGTGCGACAGCGAGTACACGTTCACGGGCGGCGAGCGCGTTTCGGTCGAAGATGTGATGCGGCAGGTGCGTGCATACGGTTGCCAGCTCGTCGAAGTGACGGGCGGCGAGCCGCTCGCGCAGAAGGAGGCGCTCGATTTAATCCGGCGGCTGTGCGACGAGGGCTTCGAGGTCTTGATCGAGACGGGCGGCTATGTCTCGACCGAGGGCGTGGACTCTCGCGCGAGGCTTATCCTCGACGTGAAGTGCCCGGCTTCGGGCGAGGCCGAGCGCAACCACTGGCCGAACCTCGAACGCCTGCGCGCAGACCGCGACGAGGTCAAGTTTGTCGTCGCCGACCGCGCCGACTGGGATTTCGCGCGCGGGGTCATCGAGAAGTATGACCTTCAGCGCCGCGCGCTCGCCGTGCTCGTCTCACCCGTCTGGGGCCGGACGGACTTGCGCGAGCTGGCCGACCTCGTCGCGTCGAGCGGGCTTAATGTGCGGATGCAGTTGCAGCTCCACAAATACATCTGGGGGCCGGAGGCGCGCGGAGTTTAAAGATGAAGGCGGAAGGATGAAGGATGAAGTTCGGAAGATGAAGCTTGGCGGATGAAAGTCGGCCCGCGCCGACCTCGCGCCTTCATCCTTCATCCCTCCGCCTTCATCCATAATTTTTATGGGCGGCTTCGACGAGAAGGCTTTCGACAGTCCGGCGGATGAGACCGAAGTGACGGGTGAGGCGCGGTCTGCCGATAAGAACGACTCATCACTCATCACTCATCACTCATCACTTGACTTAGCTGTTTGCCTCGTCTCCGGCGGGATGGACTCGTGCGTGACGGCGGCGATTGCGCGCGGGGAGAACGGGGAGCTTGCGTTCCTGCACGTCTCCTACGGCCAGCGCACGCAGACGCGCGAGCGGCGCGCCTTTGAGCAGCTCGCCGACTTCTACGGCGTCCGACGCCGCCTCGTCGTCTCGCTCGAACACCTCGCGCGCATCGGCGGCTCGTCTTTGACAGACCCCTCGCTCCCCGTCTCCGAGGCAGACCTCGCCTCGCGCGAGATTCCGACGAGCTACGTCCCTTTCCGCAACGCGCACCTGCTCGCCGCGGCGACGAGCTGGTCGGAAGTCGTCGGCGCGCGCCGCGTCTACATCGGCGCGGTCAGCGAGGACTCTTCCGGCTACCCTGACTGCCGGCCCGAATTCTACGAAGCCTTCCAGCGCGTCGTTGACGTGGGCACGCGACCGACCACGCACGTTGAGATACGCACGCCCGTCATCCACATGCGCAAGGCCGAGATCGTCCGCCGCGGTCTGGAGCTTGGCGCACCGCTTCAGTTGACCTGGTCTTGCTATCAGGCGGAGGAGCGCGCGTGCGGGCGCTGCGACTCGTGCGCGCTGCGCCTGCGGGCCTTCCGCGAGGCCGGCTCGCAAGACCCGATCCCTTACGCCTAAAGGCTCGCAAAACCCGCGGCCCTGCTGCTAAAATGGGGCGTAACTGACAACTGACCGGGGCGCGCTCGCATCATAAGCGCGGCCTCCAGACCCCGGCGGGACGCCAGCAATCATCAGATCGTAGGAGACCACCGATATGCGTTTCAAGCCGTTACTCCAAGCCTTCGCAGCCGCGCTCTTGCTGGCCGCTTGCGGCGTCATCGCCTCGGCGCAGGTGACGCAGATCAGCGGCAAGGTGACGCTGAAGCAGGCGGACGGCAGCGTCGTCCCGCTGCCCGGCGCGCAGATAGACATCTACCGCACCGACATCAAGTGGGAAGACCACATCAAGACCAACAAGAAGGGCGAGTACCAGCACGCCGGCATCCCCTTCGTCGGTACCTACACAGTCATCGTCAGCGCCCCGAACGCGCATCCCGACTACATCAAGGACGTGCGCCTCTCGCAGCGCCCGAACAACGACTTTCAGCTCCAGCCCGGCGACGGCTCGCGCCCGACGCTCGACGACGTTAAAAACGCCGTCGCGGCCGGCAAGTCCGGCGGCGCCGCGGCCGCCGCGAACACGGGCGGCGGCGCGCCCAAGGAGAGCAAGGAGGAGAAGGCCAAGCGCGAGGAGCTTGAGCGCAAGATCAAAGAGGTCGAGGAGCACAACAAGAAGGTTACGGAAGGCAACGAGGTCATCTCCCGCACCTTCAAGGCCGGCAACGAGGCCC
>JALZHC010000558.1 GCA_030914105.1 Acidobacteriota bacterium | reverse complement strand
CTGGCGGCCCTCGCCGTCGTGATGATCGACAACCCGATGTGCCCGGGCACGGGCCACCGCATCTGCAACGACTGCATGAAGTCCTGCATCTTCCAGAAGCAGGAGCCGGTCAACATCCCGCAGGCCGAGACCGGCATCCTCACGAACGTGCTGGCGCTCCCCTACGGCTTGGAAATCTACTCGCTGCTCACGCGCTGGAACCCCTTGAACGCGAAGCGGCCTTACGCGCTGCCTTACAACGGCAAGAACGTCCTCGTCGTGGGCTTAGGCCCCGCCGGTTACACGCTCGCGCACTTCCTCCTCAACGAAGGCTTCGGCGTCGTCGGCATCGACGGGCTGAAGATCGAGCCTCTGAACCCGGAGCTGACGGGCGACGGGGGCGCACGCGTGCCGCGCGCCGTGCGCGATGTGCGCGAGGTCGAGACGGACTTGGACGAGCGCGTGCTCGCCGGCTTCGGCGGCGTCTCGGAGTATGGCATCACAGTCCGCTGGGACAAGAACTTCCTCACGCTCATGCACATGACGCTTGCGCGCCGCGAGCGCTTCCGCTTCTACGGCGGCGTGCGCTTCGGCGGCACGCTCTCCATCGAAGACGCGTGGGCGCTCGGCTTCGACCACATCGCCGTCGCCACCGGCGCGGGCAAGCCCACGCTCGTCGAGATGAAGAACAACCTCATCCGCGGCATCCGCAAGGCTTCGGACTTCCTGATGGCCCTACAACTGACGGGCGCGGCCAAGCGCGACTCGATGGCGAACCTGCAAGTCCGTCTGCCGGCGGTCGTCATCGGCGGCGGCTTGACCGCGATTGACACGGCCACGGAGCTTTTCGCTTATTATCCCGTGCAGGTCGAGAAGATTCTCGACCGTGTTGAAAAGCTCGCGGCGGAGTTCGGCGAGGAAGAAGTCTGGAAACGCTTCGACGCCGAAGAGCGCGCGGTGCTCGAAGAGTACCTCATGCACGGCCAGGCCGTGCGACAGGAGCGTGAGCGCGCGGCCCTCGCCGGCGAAGCGCCCGACTTCGTGCCGCTCGTCCGAAGTTGGGGCGGCGTCACGATTGTCTACCGCAAGCGCCTTTTAGACTCGCCTGCGTATCGTCTGAACCACGAAGAGATCATCAAGTCGCTCGAAGAGGGCATCTCGATCATCGAGAGCCTCTCGCCCGCCGAAGCCGTCGCCGACGAGCACGGCGCGGTCTCAGCCGTCATCTTCAACCGCGTGCGGCGCGACCCGGCCACGGGCAAGTGGCACGTCAACTGCGACGACCAGGTGCGCGTGCCCGCACGCACGGTCTGCGTCGCCGCCGGCACAAGCCCGAACACCATCTACGAAAGAGAGAAGCCCGGAACCTTCGCCCTCGACGACTGGCGCGAGTTCTTCGCGCCGCACAAGGTCGAGCGCGGCGACGGCGGCTCGTTCCAACTCGTGCCCGCCGCGAAGGGCGAGCGCGCGTTCTTCACGTCTTACGAGAGCGAGGGGCGCTTCATCACTTATTACGGCGACAACCACCCTACTTACGCCGGCAACGTCGTCAAGGCGATGGCCTCGGCGAAGGACGGCTACGAGCAGGTGACTGCGCTCTTCGCGGACGAACTCGCGCACCTGAGAGCCGAAGACCAGGCGGCGCGCGAGGAGTCTTTCGCGCGTCTCGTCGAGACTCTGGACGAGAGCCTGATTGCGCGCGTCGAGCGCGTCGTGCGCCTGACCGACACCATCGTCGAGGTCATCGTGCGCGCGCCGATGCAGGCGCGGAAGTTTCATCCCGGCCAGTTCTACCGTTTGCAAAACTATGAGACCGACGCCCTCGCGGTTGACGGCACGCGCCTGACGATGGAGGGCCTCGCGCTCACCGGCGCGTGGGTTGATAAAGAAAGGGGGCTCTTGAGTCTCATCGTGCTTGAGATGGGCGCGTCGTCGCGCCAGTGCGTGCTCCTCAAGCCGGGTCAGCCGGTCGTCGTCATGGGGCCGACGGGCACGCCCACGGAGATTCCCGAAGGCGAGACCGTCCTGCTCGCCGGAGGCGGCCTCGGTAACGCCGTGCTCTTCTCGATTGCGAAAGCTTTGAAGGAGAGCGGCTGCCGCGTCATCTACTTCGCCGGCTACAAGAACGGCAAAGACCTCTTCAAACGCGAGGAGGTCGAGGAGGCGACCGACCAGGTCATCTGGTCAACCGACACGGGCGCGGAGATCGAGCCGCGCCGCCCGCAGGACAGGCACTTCCGCGGCAACATCGTCCAGGCCATGCTCGCCTACGCCGAGGGCGCGTTCGGCCCCGTGCCTTTTGATTTGCGCGACGCCGACCGCCTCATCGCCATCGGCTCCGACCGCATGATGGCCGCCGTCAAGGCCGCGCGCCACGGCCTGCTCGCGCCGCACCTGAAGCCCGGACACGTCGGCGTCGGCTCCATCAACAGCCCGATGCAGTGCATGATGAAGGAGGTCTGCGCACAGTGCCTCTGCAAGCACGTCGACCCGCAGACCGGCCAGGAGTCCTTCGTCTTCTCCTGCTTTAATCAAGACCAACTCCTCGACGAGGTTGACTTCCAAAACTTGGGCGCGCGCCTGCGCGCCAACACCGTCCAGGAGAAGCTCGCCAACCTCTGGCTCGACCACCTCTTCCGCCAGTCCGACGCGGCACGTTGAGCGGCGTCGGCGTTATGTATCGGACGTCGAAGAACTTTATCCACGAAACCACACTAAACTTCACGAAGGAAGGCGCGAGCCTTTCGTGCGGCTTCGCGCGGCTTCGTGGTTAAAAGTTTTCCAGCCTCTGGCGTCGGACTCAGGTTAACTTTTAGAGCGGGCGCGCTCGGACGCGAGGCGTCGGTAGGCTTCGTCGCGCGTGAGGCCGAGCTCGCGGGCGGCGCGCTTGAGGGCGGCGCGTTGGTCGAGTCCTTCGGCTTCGAGCGCGGCGACGCTCGCGGCGACGCTCGCGGGCGCGACGCGCGACGCCGCGTCGTCTTTCCCCGCGCCGGCTTCTTCAATCACCTCGCGGTCAATGACGAGCACTATCTCGCCGCGCGCCGCGCCTGCGTCGGCGAAGCGCGCGGCCAGCTCGCCGAGACGACCGCGCGCGATCTCTTCGTGGAGCTTCGTCAGCTCGCGCGCGACCGCGGCCTCGCGCTCGCCCAGGATTTCACGCGCGTCGGCGAGCGCCTGCGCGATGCGGTGCGGCGCTTCGTAGAAGACGAGCGTGGCGCGCAGACGGCTGACCTCGTCCAGTTTTTGTCGGCGCGCGTGCGCGCGCGCGGGGAGGAAGCCGCCGAAGTAGAACTCGTCGGTCGGGAGGCCCGAAGCCGTGAGCGCCGCGACGAAGGCCGAAGGGCCGGGCACCGGCACTACGCGAGCGCCGCGCTCGATGGCCGCGCGCACGAGCCGGTAGCCGGGGTCGTTGATGCCGGGCGTGCCCGCGTCGGAGACTACGGCGACGCTCGCGCCCCGCTCAAGCAACGCGGCCAGCTCGTCGGCGCGCTCGCGCTCGTTGTGCTCGTGATAGCTGACGGTCTTCGCTCTGATCCCGAAGTGTTCGAGCAGCGCGCGTGTGCGCCGCGTGTCCTCGCACGCCACCAGGTCAACCTCCGCGAGGACGCGCTGAGCGCGCCGCGTCACGTCTTCGAGGTTGCCGATGGGCGTGGCGACGAGGTAGAGCGTGCCTTTGGCCTGCGACATGGCTCGACGT
>JALZHC010000557.1 GCA_030914105.1 Acidobacteriota bacterium | reverse complement strand
AGCTTGGTCAGCAGCACGGCGTAGGCCAGAAGCAGCAGGACGCAGCCGACGAAGCCCGTGTTCTCGGCCGCGACGGCGAAGATGAAGTCGGTGTGCGGCTCAGGCAAAAATTTCAGCTTGCTCTGCGAGGCATCGCCCTTCGAGACCGAGCCGGTGATGCCGCCCTTGCCGACGGTGACGATGGACTGCCAGGTGTGGTAGCCGAAGCCGCGTCGGTCGGCATTCTCCGGGTCGAGGATGACGTTGATGCGCTCCTGCTGGTAGTTCTTAATCAGCCCGGAGTGCGTGCCGGCGTACCACATCAAGGGGACGGAGGCCGTGCCGAGGACGAGCGCCGCGATGACGAGCCACATGCGAACCGAAGAGAGGAAGAGGACGATGGCGAGCAGTGGGAAGTAGGTGAGCGCCTGGCCCGTGTCCGGCTCAAGCATGATGAGGCCGACGGGGACGGCGAGAATCAGGCCGCCGACGAACATCTCTTTGATGGTGAGCGGCGCGCCGCGCGGCCTGCCGAAGTAGCGCGCCAGCATCAGCACCGTCGGAATCTTCATGAACTCCGACGGCTGGAACTGACCCAGGCCGGGGACGCCGATCCAGCAGCGCTGGCCGTTGATCTTCAAGCCGACGTGCGGGATGAGTACGACCACCAGGAGCGCGAGGCCGAAGACGTAGAAGGCCGGCGCGATGTGGACGAGCTTGCGGTAGTCCGTAAACGCCACGGCCAGCATCACGACGAGCGAGATGACGAGGCCGAGCACCTGCTTCTTCCAGAACGGCGCGTCGGGCTGCGCGTTGTAGATCATCCACGTCCCGAACGAGGAGATCGCCACCGCCAAAAGCAGCAGCAGCCAGTCGAAATCACGCACCCAGCGCTTCTCTAGGATCGCGGACATAAAGTCAGGTGTTAGGTTCTGGGTTTTGGGCGCTGGGTTCTGGGTTTTGGTGGAAGCGATTGATTAGCACGACCAAAACCTAAAACCCAGAACCCAATCCCCAGCCCCTATCTCTTCGCCATCTCCGCAGTCGGCGTCGCCGGCGGCGCGAGTTCCGGGTGGTGCTCGCGCAGGTATGTGGCGTAGACGTTGTGGACGGCAGGGGCGGCGAACTTGCCGCCGAAGCCGACGTTCTCAATCAGCGCGATCATCGCGACCTCAGGCTTCCAGGCCGGGGCGTAGGAGACGAACCAGGAGTGATCCTTGTTCTTGCCCGTGTCCTTGCCCAGGCCCACGACCTGCGCCGTGCCGGTCTTGCCCGCCACGTCGAAGCCGGGGACGCGCGCCGCCGTCCCCGTGCCTGCCTCGTTGACTACGGCCCACATGCCGTCGACGACGAGGTGGTGCTGGTCTTCCGGGATGTTGAGAATCTTCGGGTCGGGGTGGTCGAAGACCTGGCGCGGGCGTTCGGCGAAGGGGCCGACCTCGCTGACGGGCCGGGCTTCCAGGAGAAGGTGCGGCACGTAGAGCCGACCGCCGTTGGCGACAGCCGCGTGCGCGCGCAGAGAGGCCAGCGGCGTCACGAAATCATAGACCTGTCCGAAGGAGGCGTAGACGGTGTCGATGTCCTTCCATTCGGGGTCGCGCGGGTTGAAGCGCGCCTTGAACTCGCGCGAAGGCGTCCAACTGACGAGTTCATGCGGCAGGTCAACGCCCGTGCGCTTGTTGAGGTCGAACTCGTCGGTCATCTGCATGATGCCGTCGAGCGTCATCTTCAGGCCGAGCCGGTAGAAGTATGCGTCGCAGGAGACGCGTATGGCCGTGCGCAGGTCGGGCGCGCCGTGGCTGCCCATGCAGCGCGTGAACTTGTTGCCGATGGTGATGCCGCCGCCGCACACGAGGTGCGAGTTCTTCAGAGTGATCGCGCCCTGCTGAAGTCCGGCGACCGCCATCAGAGGCTTCCAGGTCGAGCCGGGCGGGTAGCGCCCGCGGATGGCTCGGTTGTAGAGCGGGAAGAGCGGGTCGAGCAGGAGCTTGCGGGCCTCGGCGCGGCCCGCGGGCGTGCCGATGCGCTGCGAGAAGAGGTTCGGGTCGAAGGTCGGGTAAGAGGCCATCGCCAGAATCTCGCCGTTCTGCGGGTTCATCACGACGATGACGCCGCGCTTCGTGGGCGAGTTCTTCAACTGCTCCTCGGCTGTGAGCTGGAGGTCGAGGTCAATCGTGGTGACGAGGTCTTGTCCGGGCTGCGGCTTGACGACCGCCAGCTCGCGCTGGATGCGACCGCGACTGTCAACTTCGACCTCGCGGTAGCCGTCGCGGCCCCGCAGGTAGCGGTCGTAGGTCGACTCCAGACCCTCCTGCCCGACGATGTCGCCGGGGTGGTAAGGGTTATCCTTGACGAAAGGGTTGACCTCCGGGTCTTTGAACCTCGGCTGCTTGAGCTGTTCGGGGCTGATCTCGCCGACGTAGCCGAGGACGTGCGCGAGCACGCCGTTGTCGGGGTAGCGGCGCTGCGGCTGCTCCTGCACGAGCAGCATCGGGAATTCGAGCGTGTGTGCGTCAACCCAGGCGAGGTCTGCCGGAACCGCACCCTCCTTGACCATGACCTCCTCGAAGGCCGGCTGCGACTTGGCCTGCTCGAAGCGCTCGCGCAGAGTGTCGGGGTCAACGCCGAGGCCGTCGGCCAGGGGCGCGACCATCTCGCCCCAGTCCTTGCCCTTCATGTCCTCGCGCGAGAGGATGATGTTGTAGGTCGAGCGCGAGTCGACGAGGAGCTTGCCGTTGCGGTCGAAGATGGCTCCGCGCGGCGCGGGGATGCGCAGGCGTCGCACGCGCTGGTTCTCGGCGCGCTCGGCGTAGTACTCGCCGTTGACTACCTGGAGGTAATACAAACGCGCGCCGAGCACCACCAGAATCACCAGCACGATCCCGTGGATGATCGTCATCCGCAGCTTCAGGTTTTGGGTCTCGTCCTCAAACTTCATAAGCGACTCCCAGGGGAGTTAGATGCCGGGTTTTGGGTGCTGGGTGCTAGGTTTTGGGTTTCGGTGGAGAAGCGGCTCGGCGTCTGTGCCGGAACCCAAAACCCAGCACCCAAAACCCTAATACTTTCTCCTCGTCAGGCCGCGCCGCGCAATCCGTCGGCGGAAGGCGAAGTGGCGTCGGCGCAGGCGCGAGGTCTCGTTGAAGAGGCCGTCGAGCAGGAACGCGATGACAGTGCCCGCGACCGTCGTCCAGATGACGCGATAGGCGAAGGTTTCGGCCATCGTGCCGCCCTGCGGGCTGCCCGGCGGCTGGCCGAGGAACTGGTGCAGGAGAAGATAGACCACGGTCTCGAAGGCCGTCGCGCCCGCGATGACGGGGATGCGCAGCAGCGGGTTGTCAATCATCACGCGCGTGACGAGCGCCGCGATGAGGTAGGCCGTCAGCGTCATCGCGAAGCCGCCCGCGCCGAGCAGCCCCTCGGAGAGCACGTCCGAGCCGAGGCCCGCCGCCGCGCCGATCATCACCGCCATCACGGCGTCGCGCCTGAGCGCGAAGTAGACGACCACGGCCAGCGGCAAGTCCGCGTAGGCCAGAGGCCCCCACAGCGCCCGCATACTTGACTGAAGGACGACGGCCAGCGCCACACAGGCCGCGAGTTTCCACTTCATAAGAACAGTGATGAGTGATGAGTGATAAGTGATAAGTGAATGAGCAAGGCTTTTAACTCATCACTCATCACTCATCACTTCGTCTTCCCC
>JALZHC010000556.1 GCA_030914105.1 Acidobacteriota bacterium | reverse complement strand
GCGTCACGGTCGGGCAGACTTCGGCGAGCAGCAACGCGTTCTCCGCTGCCGCGTCGCCGCCGCCGACGACGAGCACGTCCTCGCCCGCCACAGTCTCGCGGTCGCGCTTGCCGGATTCCAACACGCCGCGCCCCGCAAACTCCTCCTCGCCCGGCACGCCGAGACGGCGGCGGCGCACGCCGGTCGCGAGTATGAGCGCGACCGCCTGAAGCTCCTCGCCGCTTGCCAGCCGCACGCGCTTCGCGCGCAGGTCGACGCTCTCAATCTCGGCCTGCGTCCACAAATCGAAGTCCTTATCTTCGACCTGCGCCGCGAACCTTTCGCGCAGCTCGCGCCCGTCCGACGCCTCGACGCCGAGGTAATTCCCGACCGGGTTGTAGACGCGCAGGAGCTGACCGCCGACCTCCCGTGCGCGCTCGATGACGAGAGTGTCCAGGCCCAGCTCGTCGCACCACAGCGCCGCCGAGAGTCCCGCCGGCCCCGCCCCGATGATGATCACGTCGTGCATGAAAAGCTCTCGGCCTTCAACCTCAAACCCTTCGCGCCCTTCGTGCAGACCTTCGTGACCTCTGTGGTTAAGTTCGGCTGACGTAACCACAGAGGGCACGAAGGATTTCGCTGGAGGTCACAAAGAGATTAACCGCCGAATCTTGCTTCAGGCTTCGGTCTTTTGTTGAAGCAAGACGGCGCGCAGCTCTTTGGCGACCGCGTCCGGCTCAAGGCGCGAGGCCGCGTGCGCGCCGCTCGCGTCGAGGAACTTGACGGCTGAAGTCATCTCGCTGCCGTCCGTCTGCCAGCGCCCGCGGCCTTCCGGCTCGGCTTCGTTCAGCCGTTCGACGAACGCGCCGAGGCCGACGCGCGCGACGCGCGGGCGCACGAACGTCACCGCCCAGGAGTAGTAAGGGTAGTCAACGCGATAGCTCCAGCCGTCTTCGAGCGGCGTGCAGACGAGGAAGACTTGCCCGCGCGCGTTGTGCGCGATGGCCGTGAAGGGGGCCGCGTGGCGCGTCGGCTTGAAGCCGGACGCGCCGTAGATTTCGGGGTCGAGCGTGACGACGGAGAGGCGCGACTCCTCGTCTTCGGAGACGCGCGAGCGCCCGCGCGCGAAGCTCTCCAACGCGCGCTCGATGCGCGCCCACTCGTCGCGCCACAGAGGCTCGAACTCGTCCGTGCGCGTCAGTACGCGCTCGACTTCCGGGAGGACGAGCGCGTAAGCGCCTCCTTCATCAACGTCCGCGCCGCCGGCGAGTTGTCGCGCGAGCGGCGAGGCGACGCCTTCGACTACGGGCGAGTCGCCGCCCTGAATCGTGATGCTCGCGCGCACGGCACGCTCGCCCGTGAACTCCGAGAAGTCGCCGGCCTCGGCCGCGGCGATGAGCTGCTCTCTTAAATCGAGCGCGCGCACGCCCGCGAGCACAGTCCAGACGGAGAGCACGCCGTCAGTGTCGAAGTGGTTGTTCGTGACCAGCTCGACCCCGCGCGCGATCTCTTCGCGGTCGGGCGCGGCGACGAAGTTCAAGGCGATCTCGGTCGAAGTATCTGCGCGCAGGCGCGAGGGCGTCTCGTTGCCCTGCCAGTGCGAGAGGTGAATCGCATTCCCGACAGTGCCGTCAACCGAGAGCTTCGGCACGTCCGCCAGCCCCTCGTTGTAGAACTCGAAGCGCATCTGCCTTGTCATCCTTTCCGCACGGGTTCGGACTACTGCCGATGATTTTTTCTCGCGTCTCGTGCCGGAGTGTAGCGCAAACGTCGCGGCGTGAGAAACGGCGCACGATGGGCGGCGAGAAAGTTCGTCCGCGCGGCGTGCGCGCGCGTCTTAAGAGGCAGGAAGTGGCCGAAGCGGTAGGCACCGCCCCTTCGGCGCTCGGCGCGGGCGGCGTGTGTGCGCAGTCGGGGGCGGTGTGTCTCTCCTCCGAGACTTCGGCGGACGAAAGGCCCGTCGGTTTTCAGCGCGGCGGGCTGAAACCGAAATCTTTGAAACGGAGGAATGAGCCAGATGAGAGAACCATTGACGAAGGGAGTTTTGATGTCGGCGGCGCTGCTGCTGGCCTCTTGCGTGACGGCCCTGGCACAAGGGCCGACGAAGCCGGCCTGCGACACCTGCCAGGATCGCAGAGACATACGCTCCGACACGCGCGACATACGCAAGGACAAGCGCGACATCCGCGCCGACCGTCACGACGTCAGCTCGGACGTGCGCGAGTACCGCGAGGATAGGCGCGACGGCGCTTCGCAGGCAGAGCTTCGCTCCGACCGCCGCGACATCCGCGGCGACACGCGCGACATACACCGCGACCGCCGCGACCTGCGCGCCGACCGCCGCGACCGCCGCGAGGACTTCCGCGACCTGCGCCACGACCGACACGGTCGCTGAAGCAAGTGCAGAAGTCGGAGTGCAGAGTGATGAATGAAGAGCCAAGCCTTCAATTCATCACTCTGCACTCATCGCTTCACTTGTTGATTCCTTCGATGACGATGTGCGGGCTGAGGCGCGTGACGACGAGGCCTTCGCGCACGTCGAAGCGGCAGGAGAGGGCGGTCTTGTCCTGCGCGTGGGTCTCCCCCGCGTCGTGGTACCAGACCTGGCAGTTGGTGCAGTCGCCGTTCCAGCAGAAGTCGCCATAGGAGATCGTCTCCAGCGAGAGGAACTGGAAGCAGCGCAGCAGGCGGTTGCGCTCCGGCACCTCCACGCGCCGGCCCATCACCTCAATCTCGACGAGCCTCTCGTATGGTTCTAACAGGTCGCTCTCAATCACGCGCTTGTGAACCTCTCCCCACCTGCCACGCTTGATGGCGTCTCGCAGAGCGTCGAGTATAACGAAAACACGCGCGGGCGGCGAGAAACTTCGACGCCCGCGCAGCCGTTAACGCCGTCCATCATCTGCCAGGCCGGGAACACTCCCCGACACCTTCCGCAAACTGCTTCTCATACGCGCCGGGCGTGCGTTACACTTGGGGAAAACAAGAAGGGGAGGGAGACAAGCGTGGGACTCGTGATGTACGTGAAGCCGGGGTGCCCGTACTGCCAGCAGGCGCGGGACTTCTACAACTCGAAGGGGATCGCGTTCAAGGAGTACGACGCGCAGAACGACCGCGCGCGGCGCAAGGAGATGTTCGCTTACTCGGCGGGCGACCCGACCGTGCCGTGCATCGTCGAGAATGGGAAGTACGTGCAGTCCGGCTGGGGCGACCCGCCGCGCGGTTGAACGGTGCACGACTAGGGCCTGGCCGTGCGCCAGCAAGATAAGCTTAGGTTTTCGTTTTAAGCAGGCGGATGTTTTAGCCTGCGGAGCAGGCGGCAGCGTAAAGCCCCGTGCGTCGGGCACGGGGATCAGGCCGCCGCCGAAACAAACAAGCCCGCGAGAGCGGGCGTCAGACTAACCATCAAACGTCTGTCGCTATCTACGATAGCTCGGTTGACATTTCCTGACTCGTGACCTCGCGCACGGCCTCGCGGCTTCGCACGGGGCATAACGGCTGCCGCCGTCTCCGACGGCTGAAATCAACAATTCCCGTCGTGGTTGGCAAGACGCTCCTCAACTACCGCATCACGGAAAAGCTCGGCGCGGGCGGGCAGGGCACCGTCTACAAGGCCGTGGACGAGCGTCTGGGGCGCACGGTCGTCATCAAGGTTCTCTCGCCTGAGCTGACGGCGCGCGAGGTCAACCTCAAGCGCTT
>JALZHC010000555.1 GCA_030914105.1 Acidobacteriota bacterium | reverse complement strand
GCTCGGCGGCGCGCGGCCCGAGGAAGTGAAGTTCGCCGACGGTCGCGTGGGCGCGGGCGGCAAGTCTCTGACGTGGAGGCAGGCGTGCGCCGCGCTGCCTTCGGCGGGCGTAACGGCGCGCGGCGAGTGGAAGTCGAACTTGCAGGCGAGGGGCGTGCACGGCGTCGTCTTCGCGGAGGTCGAGGTTGACACCGAGACGGGGCACGTCCGCGCCCTGAAGATGGTTCAGGTGCAGGACATGGGGCTGCCGCTCAACCGCACGGGCGTCGAGAGCCAGATCAACGGCGGCATGATTCAGTCGCTCGGCATGGTTCTCTACGAGGGGCGCGTGATGGACGCGAAGCTGGGGCTACAGGTCAACCCCGGCTTCGGCGACTACAAGATACCCGGCTCTCTGGAGATTCCGGAACTCGTCCCGCTCATCGACGACGAGGACAAGCGCGAGGCCGTCATCGGGGTGGGCGAGGCCGCGATCATTCCTTCGGTGGGCGCGCTCGCCAACGCCGTCTTCAACGCCTGCGGCGTGCGTGTGCGCGAGCTTCCCATCACGCCGGACAAGATTTTGATGGGCCTCTGGAAGGGAGGGCAGACGGCATGAAAGCTTTCGAGTGGGTCAGCCCGGCGAGCGTGGGCGAGGCCGCGAGCCTCTTAAAGTCGGCGCCGGCGGTGAAAGATGTGGACGAGGAGGCGCGGCCCATTGCCGGCGGCCAGGACTTGCTGACGACGATGAAGGAGTACCTCACACGCCCCGCACGCGTCGTCAACCTCAAAGGCATACGCGGCCTCGACCGCATCGAGCCGGACGGACGCGGCGGCCTGCGCATCGGCGCGCTCGTCACGCTCGCGCAAGTGGAAGAGAGCGCCGAAGTGCGCCGCGGCTTCCCCGCGATAGCCGAGGCCGCGCACTCGGTCGCCACGCCGCAGATTAGAAACCTCGGCACGGTCGGCGGAAACCTCTGCCAGCGCCCGCGCTGCTGGTACTACCGCCTCGAAGAGGCCGTCTGCTTGAAGAAGGGCGGCACGGAGTGCTTCGCGGCGACGGGCGAGAACAAGTACAACGCCATCCTCGGCGGCGGCCCGTCCTACATCGTCCACCCTTCAGACCTCGCGCCCGTGCTCGTCGCCCTCGGCGCGAGCGTCGAGGTCGAGGGCGCGGACTCCAAGCGCACGATCCCGCTCGACAAGTTCTTCACGCTGCCGTCCGAAGGGAACATTCGCCGCGAGAACGTTCTGCGCAACGACGAGATCATCACACAGATTCAGGTGCCCGCGTCGGCCTTCGCCGCGCACTCGGCTTACCTGAAATTCAAGGAGCGCGACTCTTTGGATTTCGCGCTCGCGTCCGTCGCGGCGGCGGTCGAACTCGGCGCGGACAAGACGGTCAGGCAGGCGCGCGTCGTGCTCGGCGGCGTCGCGCCGATTCCGTGGCGAGTGCCGAAGGCCGAAAGCTACCTGGCGGGCAAGACCTTGAGCGCCGCCGCGCTCGCAGAGGCCGCGCGCCTCGCGCTCGAAGGCGCGGAGCCGCTCGCGAAGAACGCTTACAAAATCCCTCTGGCGCAGACGCTCGTGCGCCGCGCGCTGGCGAAGGCGGGCGGCGCGGCGGCTTGAGGAAGCGAAGCGGGAGACCTCTGAGGAGTGGGGAGGTGAAGTCGAGATGGCGGACGAAAAGAGTTATCATCAAGAGCAGGCCGCGGAGAGCCTGGAGGAGTTACGCGCGGGCGTCGTCGTCGAAAGTCCGTTCTGCGGCTCGCTGCGCTCGAAGAAGTTTTTCATGGTGAACGGGCTGGCGACCGACGCAGGCGCGTACCTCGACAGCACGGAGCACTGCTGGTGCCGCGAGACGCAGTTCGTCTTCGGGCCTGACGGCGGGCGCGCGCACCCTTCGCGCTGCGTGCCGGGAAGGGGTTGTTACGTCTCCGCGCTGAAGGGTTGAGCCGGAGAGGCGAAGCCGGCTTCGGGCGGGAGCGCCGGGCGGGCGGCTGAGGTTTCGAGGAGGTGTTTTGATGAGAAGGTTCTGGTGCGTCGGGATCACTTTGTTGGCGTCGGCGGTCTTGTGTGGGGCCGCGCTTTCGTCTTCGCGCGCGGAGGCAGACCATCTGAAGGGCGACTACGTCGAGGCGCGCACGGCGAGCGTCTTCGCCGGCGCGTGCCACTACAATGGCGAGTTGACGACGGCAGGCCGCGAGGCCGTGCTGGCCTGGAACGTCACTTCGGGGAGCTGGGACGGCGTGAGCCTTGCGGGCGTGCGCGCGCTCGCGGTCGTCGGCTCGGACGCGAATCTCGTGGACGAGCACGCCGCGCGCCGCTCAGAAATTATCGTTGACGGCTCGGCCACCGAGGCGCAGGCCGCGGCGCTCGTCAAGGCTTTCAAGAGCCGTTACGCCGCGGCGCTCGGCCAGGTCGTCTCGGTGCGGCGCGCGCCCGTCGTCTTCAAACACGAAGGCACGGCCTACGCCGTCGGCAGCTCCACGGTCGCCCTCAACGTCGAGGCGATGCCCGACAACCTCTGCTGCCGCATGCCGCAGCTCGTCTGGTACGCGCCGCTCGTCCCCGTGGAAGGGCGCAAGGTCGGCTACACGCGGAAGGCGGCCTACGCGGGCGGCGCGGCGGGCGACTCCTGGGAGAGGGCCGGCGAGAACGGGGCCTTCTACGGAAGCTTCTCACTCTAGCCGCCGAGCCACACGCCGGACGCTTGCAGGAGCGCGGGCGCGTTCAAACACAAACCGAGGGATTGCGGGGGCGTCGAACTTCTGCTCGACGCCCCCGCCGCACTTGTCGGGCGTTCTTCGAGGCGGTAAGCGACCGCCCGGTGATGGGGAAGCGATGGTCATAGTCCTGATGGGCGTCTCCGGTTCCGGCAAGACGACAATCGGGCAGGGACTCGCCGACGAGCTGGGCTGGAAGTTTTACGACGGCGACGACTTCCACCCGGCGTCGAACGTCGAGAAGATGGCACGCGGCATCCCGCTCGACGACGAAGACCGCGCGCCGTGGCTTGAGTCGCTGCGCGAGCTGATCGAGTCGTGCCTGGCTCGCGAAGAGGACGCCGTGCTCGCCTGCTCGGCGCTGAAGCGGAGCTACCGCGAGCGTCTGCTCGTTGACGAGCGCGTCCGGCTCGTCTACCTCAAAGGCGATTACGAACTTCTGGAGGAGCGGCTGGAGGGCCGGCGCGGCCACTTCATGAAGCCGGGGATGCTCGACAGCCAGTTCGACGCGCTCGAAGAGCCTCGACGCGGGCTGACGGTTGACGTCTCCCCGCCCCCGGAAAAAATAATCGAGACCATCAGAAAGGGATTAGGCTTGTAACGCGCAGCAAGCGATTCGGCTTGTCACGCGCAGGCCCGAACGCGCGCTTCCGTCATCAAGCGCGCCGTCCGAGACCTCGGCCTCGCACGCGCCGGCCTGCTCATCCCGAAACAGCGAAAGCCGCGGAAAAACCGGCTGAAAAAGCCTGTTTCGGGGCGGCTTTCAGATGGATTCCGCCACCCGTTTTTAGTGGCGCGCGGCGGCCCGCCGCCAGCAAACTCCGACCGACCCCGCCGCATCAGAGATTCTCCCCCGACCCGACTTCATATCAACTGAGCAAGTCAACAGGAGTTTTATCTCTGATGAGGAAAGCCTTTTTTTCCGCCGCCCCGATTGCGCTCTTGCTCTTCCCCATGCTCGCGCGCACGCACCTGTTG
>JALZHC010000088.1 GCA_030914105.1 Acidobacteriota bacterium | reverse complement strand
GCGTCGAAGAGTTGCGGGCGCGGCTCGACGGCTTTGGCGCGGTCAACATGATGGCGCTTGAAGAACTCGCGGAGGCGGAGGAGCGGTTCACCTTCCTGACCACGCAGCGACAGGACATAGTGGACGGCATCGCCTCGACCGAAGAGGCGCTGCGCGAGATCAAGCGGCGCTCGCGCGAGCGCTTCCGCCACGCCTTCGAGGAGGTCAACCGCAACTTCGGGCAGTTCTTCGTCGAGCTGTTCGGCGGCGGGCGCGGCGAGATGAGCCTCATCGACGCCGAGGACGTTCTGGAATCCGGCATCGATCTGGTGGCGCAGCCGCCGGGCAAGCGCCTGCAAAACGTCCTGCTGCTTTCGGGCGGCGAGAAGGCGATGGCGGCGCTCGCGCTCGTGCTCGCCATCTTCAGGTACCGACCGTCGCCGTTCTGTCTTCTGGACGAGGTTGACGCGCCGCTCGACGAGGCGAACGTCGGTCGCTTCGCCTCGAAGATCATCTCGATGTCTGCGGACACGCAGTTCCTCGTCATCACGCACAACAAGCGGACGATGGAGTCGGCGCGCGCCCTCTACGGCGTGACGATGGAGGAGGCGGGCGTCTCGCGCCTCGTCTCCGTCAGGTTCGACTGAGCATGTCGGTTAGGTTCGACTGAGCATGAGGGGAAGAGTTCCGGCACTCTGTGCGGCAGCCGCGCTCGTCTTCACGGGCGCGGCTCTTCGCACTTCCGCGCAGCGCAAGGCGACGCCGCGCCCCTCGGAGCAGACCGCGCCGAAGAAGGTCACTTCGAGGCCGGAGGAGCAGGGTCAGGCCGGTTCTTCATCAACCTCAAACACGGCTTCAAACTCCGCGGGCGGCGCGAAGGAAGACCCAAGCGCCGCGCACTACGTCTACGAGTTCTCGCAGCCGGACTTCTTCGTCTACTTCGTCCACATCGAGCACGACGACCGCGGCCACGGCTCGATCCGCTTCGAGCGCCGCTCCGACACCGAGCAGATCACAGACCCGCTTGAGATCGCGCCCGCCGCGCTGGCGCGCATACGCGCACACTTCAACGCGCTCCGCTTCCTCGACTCGAACGAAAACTATCAGGGGCCGCGCAACTATCCGAGTCAAGGGAAGACCAAACTGACCTTGCGCCAGGGCGGGCGCGAGCGCACAGCCGAGTTCAACTACAGCCAGAACCAGGACGCGCAGGGCCTGGCCGACGAGTACCGGCGCGTCAGCGAGCAGGCGCTCTTCGTCTTCGACATCAACGTCGCCCTTGAGAGCCAGCCCCTTGAGACGCCCAAGCTCATAGACCGTCTGGACTCGCTCATCAACAGCAACTTCCTCTCCGACGCGCACCAGCTCATCCCGCTCGTCCGCCAGCTCACCGAAGACGAGCGCGTCCCCCTCGTCGGTCGCAACCAGGCCGCGCGCATCCTCAAAAAATTAGAGAAGCAGAGTCAGTGAGCTTTCCCGCCGCAGGTAAAGTAAACGGCAGGAAATCAACCGGCATATTGGTCTACTTTTTTAAGCCCGTCCGTTTTCTGAGCCAAGCTGCCATCGTGTCCCAATATGCGGGGGGCTGCCTCTTCAGTCGTACCCACTCCGAGTTATAACCCGTTTGAGCTTCCATCAGGTCATGGCTGGCGCGAGGCAGCACGACGATGGTGAAGTCTTTGTTGCCGGCTTTCCGCAATGCCCTTTCCATGATCGGCACGCTCACCTTTGTGTTCACGGATTTGTCCAGCTCTCCATTAAACGCGAGGACGGGAACGGTCACTTTCTCCAGGACGGGTACGGGGTCGTAGCTGATGGGGTCTTGCAACCCCTTCAGAGTAGCGGTATCCGGCGGCAGCGAGAGCGACAAAACCCAGCCAACTCGCGCGTAGCCGAACCACTTCTCACTCTTCGCCCTCTCGATCTCGGCCTTGAGCGCCTCCCAACCCGTATTAGACAAGATTGTAGTGTTAGCAAGTCTGCGAAGGGCGGCGGCTTTGGCGATGTCGTCCTCAGAGAAATTACGCTCCCGGAGGTCGTTTTCAATCTCGTAAACGATATTCTCCGCCGGCGGTATGGCGGAACCGACTCTGAGGATTATGAAGGCGACGTCCGGGGAGAGTGTGGACGCCAGCGGCACAACCCAGGAACTTAGACTGGCACCGTGCAAGCCAATCCGTGTAGGGTTGATCTCCGCGCGGCTTTTGAGGAAGCCGACGCCCGCCAGCGCGTCCCGCGCCCTCTCCTCAAAGCTGGAGTGCTGGTAATCCGCCGGCTTACCGCCGGCGCTGCGCCCGTTAAGTGTGAGAACCGCGACCCCCTGTTGCAGGAAGAAGTAAGGAAGGTATGCATTCCTCCGAGGGAAGGAGTAGCCGGGATTAACGATCACGACGGCCGGGTGCTCTCCTTTTGTCGGCGGCAGAAACAGCGTTCCCGTCAGTGTGGCATCCCCGTTACGGAAGGTCGCTGACTCCTGCCGGTGCAGAAGTTTTTTGGCTGTTCTGACCTGTGTTCCGTTCTCCTTCCACGTCAAGCCTGACACTTCGCCGCGTGCGTTTCTGACGAACGCGACTCTCCCTTCAATAGGGTATGGGATGTCAACGGTCGAACCCACAAAGAACGTGCTTTCCGAGGAAGGGTAGAGAGTCCCGATGCGCCCTGTTTTCGAGTCAGCGAACCGGAGTTCGTCAGCGTTGTTTACGCCGACATATATGAACCTGTTGCCGCCCAGGCGGTAACTGCCGGCATACTGGTCGTAAATTTGAGGATCAACGTTCGCCACATGGACGAGACCGAAGGTGGCTTTTGTCTCACCTTGCTTGAACTCTCCTGTGATCGTGCCGTCTTTAAGTTGCCCGTCTATACTTACGAGTCCCGGTTCCCCGCGCCACTCGATGTGAACACGAGGAGGCTCCACGACAATCCGATTCAGCGCCAGGCTCATGCGGCCTTGTTCCGGGAAATCTACAGTTCCGGCGACGCCCTGACCGGCTGACTTAAAATGAAGATTCATATATTGCCAACTGGTTCCATAATCCACTCCGCCTATCCAATCGCCTTCCAGTGGGCTTTGCGCGGCACACGCAGGCGCGTAGAAGTAACAAAACAGCAGGGTGAGAGCACCAACGGCTGCCATTCTTTTCAACATAAGACTCTCCTCCCAACGCTCAGACGCGGCATTGCGCTTCTCATAACTTATCAAAAGGCAAGCGCCTAACTATTATTCAACCGCACTGTCCGCAGGATAATACTCAAATTCCGCTAGTTATCAACATCTATCAGGCGATAACTGCGCCGGGCGCGGAGTTATCACGAAACGTGTGTTGATAACTACGCCGTAGGCGGCATTATCAGGCACCTTATTGGCGGGTCATAGATGAGACGGCGAGTTGCCGCAAAAGGGCGTAAAGGATTTTGTCGAGACTTTGTGCGGCGCAGGTCGGGGACGGCGTGTGGCAGGCGCTACTCGAAGAACTTGCGCCCGCCTGCCTTTCTCTCCTTGCGCCAGACGCGGAAGAAGACGACGACGGCGACGATGCAGAGGACGAGGATCACTCCCATCATGAAGAGCGTGAAGATGAGTTCGGTGTTGGACTGGTCGTTGTTCATGCTCGGCCTTTCCTGCTCGTCGGAAGAAAGATTATGCTCGTCGTCAGAGAGCCTTCGCCCGCGCTAGGAAGGCTTTGGTTCACGGTAAGAAGGCTTTGGCTCACGCGGCCTCCTGCTCGGACGGCTCTTCGGTGGGCGGGGGCGGGGGCGTATAGCGTATGCGGCGGATGCGTCGCGCCTCGACCTGCTCGACGAGGAAGAGGCCGCCTTCGTGCTCGACCGTCTCGCCGGGGCGAAGGATGCGCCCGGCCTTGGCGAGCAGGAAGCCGGCCATCGTCGTGTAGCCGGCCTCTTCGGGCAGGCGCAGGTTGAAGCGGCGGTTGGCGTCGCGCACGGCGAGCATGCCGTCGAGCAAATACGTGCCGTTCGGCTCCTCGACGATCTGCTCGCGCACCTCTTCGTCGTACTCGTCGTTGATCTCGCCGACGATCTCTTCGAGCAAGTCCTCCAGAGTGACGATGCCTTCCAGGCCGCCGTGCTCGTCAACGACGCAGGCGATGTGCGTCTTCTCCGACTGCATCTGCGCGAGCACCGAGCCGAGCCGAGCCGTCGGGGGCACAAAGAGCGCGGGATGGAGCATCCGCCCCATGTCGAACTCGACGGGGTTGACCGTGCGCAGGCAGGGCATGAGGTCTTTCATAAAGAGCACGCCGGCGATGTCGTCCAGGCGCTCGTGGTGGACGGGCAGGCGCGAGTAGCCGTGCTCGCAGAAGGCCTGCTCGCACTCTTCGAGCGTGGCGTCGAAGGGGAGCGCCTGAACTTCGGTGCGCGGGATCATGGCCTCGCGCACCTCCGCATCGGAGAAGTCGAAGACGCGGTTGATGAGCCGCTCCTCCTCCGCTTCGAGGTGGCCGCTCTTGTGCGAGATTTTGACGAGCTGGCGTATCTCCTCCTCCGTGAAGACGGAGGCGTGCTCCGAGGAGCCGTGCAGGCCGAGCGCGCGCGTCGCGGCGGAGCTGGCCGCGTCGAGCAAATGAATGGGGCCGCGCAAAACCCGCGAGAACCAGTACATCGGCCCGACCGTGAAGAGCGCGACGCGCTCGGCGCGCTCGATGCCGAGAATCTTCGGCACCTGCTCGCCCATGACAATGTGGAAGAAGGTGATGACGAAGAAGGCTATGACCGAGGCGATGGCCGCGCGCACGCCCAGAGTGAAGTACGCGCCGAGCGGCGCGGGAAAGGATGAGGCCAGACGGTCGAACTGCGGCGCGAGCATCTCGGAGAGCGTGGACTCGCCGATCCAGCCCAGCGCCAGAGACGAGAGCGTGACGCCGAGCTGCGTGGCCGAGAAGAAGGCGACGAGGTTGTCTTTGAAGGCGAGCACGCGGCGCGCGCGCCGGTCGCCCGTCTCGGCGAGCGAAGCGAAGCGCATCCGTCGCACGCTCACGATGGCAAACTCCGTCGTGACGAAAAAGCCGTTGGCGAAAACCAGCAGGAGGACGGCGAGAATTCTGAGGAACGTTTCCATCTTGGCTCAGGTGCGGGCCGCCACCGGCCCTCGGTCGAACCTCCGTCTGTCGGTCTTAAACGCCTGGTCTCTTTGAACACAAGCTTATTGCCTCGCGCCGCGCCGACGCAAGCCTCAAAGGAGAGGTCAGAGGCCAGTAGTTGCATATGCCGCCGCTCCCGAATTTATGTGAGACGATTGCCGGCGTCGGCTTTCACTGACCTCTGACCTCTGGCCTCTGACCTCTCAGCCTGCGGCAGAACTCGACGACGCGGTTCTCGGCCCAGCGCCGGTCTTCGTGCGTGGAGGCGGCGGCGATGAAGCCGACATGGCCGCCGCGCTCTGTGAGGATGAGTAGCACGTTCGGGTTGGCGCTGATCGAGGGGTCGCGGAACGGCTCGGCGGGGATCAAGGGATCATCCGCCGCGTGGAGGATGAGCGTCGGAATTCGTATCCGCGCGATGACTTGCAGAGAGCTTGTGCGCGCGTAGTAGTCGGCGGCGTCGCGGAAGCCGCCGTGCGGCGCGGTGACGCGGTCGTCGAACCGCCGCAGCGTGCGCACGCGCCAGAGTCCGCGCGTGTCGTAGGCAGACGGATGCAGCCTCTTCTTCCTTCGGACGCGGCGGCGGAGGCTGCGCATGAAGCTCCAGCGGTAGAGAGCGTTCTCGCGCCGCTCCAGACGTTCGGCGCAGCCGTTCAACTCAATCGAGGGCGAGACGGCGACGACGCCGGCGAGCGCTGGCGGCGCGTCGTCGCCGTAGTCGCCCGCCAGTCGCAAGACCATGTTGCCGCTCATCGAGAAGCCCGCGACGTAGATTTCCTTCAGACCCTCGCGCCCGGACAGCTCTTCCGAGAGGACGCGGTGGATGTCTCCGGTCATGCCGCTGTGGTAGAGCGTCTCCGAGAGGTGCTCCGTGTCGCCGCAGTTGCGCATGTTCATGCAGACGACGTTGAAGCCCGCGCCGAAAGCCTTCCGCGCCGTGCCGAGGACGTAGAGCGAGCGGCTTGAGCCTTCGAGTCCATGCAGGAGCAGGAGCGTCGGCGCGTCCGGCCGGTTCTCCTGCCAGCGACACTTGAGAAGCACACGCGCGCGCGGCTCGACCTCGACCGTGCGCGACTCGTAAAGGCTCTCCTCGACGCGCAGCTCGCCGCGTCGCAACAGGCGGAGCGCGGCGGCGACGGTCTGCGCGTGGCCGTTCCTGAAGAGCGTGTGAGGCACAAACGGCTTCGAGCGAAAGACTCGCGCGACCTCTTCGAGAGGCGGCGTTAAAGCCTGCGTCGGGACGTGCCCGCCCTCTTCGTCGTGCGCGCCTTCATCGCCCCGCCCGCCGGAGTCTCGCGGCCAACTGCTGTCGCGGATGGTTTCCATCGTCATCGGGCGACGGCGTCAAAGCCGCGCCCGTGCCAATTATAAAAGAAGGGGCTGCGAAATTCCTCAGGCGAGGCGCGTCGGCTCCGCGTTCGGCGGGTCGCCCGCGGGCTTCGGCGTCGAGGGTTCGCGCACGGGCGCTGTGGGCGGCGGCGCGTCGGGCGGGAGCGGCGGCTGTTCGGGCTGCGCGGGGTCGTCGGGCCGCGTCGGCGGCAAGTCCGGCTGCTGGCCGGGACGGGGTGGTTCCGAGTTCGGGTCGTGGCTCATAAGAGAATATGTCCCTCACTTGAGTTGGCAGAATGCGAAGACTTTAACATCAATCCGCAGAGCGCCACAGTCGAGGCCCGTCGCGGCTGAAAATCGCGTGAAGATTGTAGTGACGGCGGTCGGCACGCAGGTTGATGAGGGTAAAGGCAAAAGGGCGCGCCGGGTGTGGCAGTGCGCGCCGCGGCTTTTCAACTTTACCGGAAGGAGACGTGCCATGAACACCATCGTCGTCACTTACCTGGTTTACCTCTGCGTGAGTGTCGCGCTGACCGTCTGGGTCGCGCAGACGCTCCACAAGAACGGGCGCATCTTCCTGGTTGACGTCTTCCACGGCAACGAGGCGCTGGCCGACTCGGTCAATCACCTGTTGGTCGTCGGCTTCTATCTCATCAACTTCGGCTACGTCACCCTGGCGCTGAAGATCGGCTACAGCGTCGAGAGCGCGCGTGAGGGGATTGAGGCGCTGTCGTGGAAAGTCGGCCTGGTGCTGCTCGTGCTCGGCGCGATGCACTTCTTCAACCTGCTGGTCTTCAGCCGCATCCGGCGCGGGCGGCCCGCGGGGCGCGCGCCCATCAACCCCGAAGCGTACCGCGGCTTCAACGACACGGTTGGCGGTTAGGCGGCGCTCTACGGTCGGCGGCTAGGCAGCGTTCACGCGTGCGCGAATCCACGCGGCGACTCGCGCGGTCATCTCTCCGATGCCGGGCGAGGTCGTGTCCAGGAGCGTGACAGGCGGGTCGGTCGTCGCGGCGTGATCTTTCAGCCAGTGGTTGAACTTGACGTGCTCGGCGATGAGTTCGGGCGTCGTGTTCCGCCACTTCGGGCGGGCGCGCAGGCGCGCGGCAAGCACTTCGTCGTCGCAGACCAGGCCGAGGTAATGAATCGCTTTGAAGAGGCGGCGCTCCGGGAGCGGCTCGACGCTATGCGGCACGGCGAAGCCCGCGCCGAAGAGGGCGACGGGACGGCCCGACTGCGAGATGTGCGCGGCGAGCCGCAGCCAGAGGCGGAAGTAGTCGTTGTAATTGTCTTCGGGTGTGTTGAACTCGCGCCGCCACAGCAGGTCTGATTCGATGAGGACGGCCTCGGTCAGCACGCCGAGCAGCGAAGCGCCGGCGGTAGACTTGCCCGCGCCCGCCGGGCCGCCGACGAGGAGCAGCGGCAGGCGGCGGAAAGCCTTGCGGTCGCCGCAAGCGGGGCAGACGAGCGAGCCGGACTCGTCGAACTTAGGCTCGACGTGCGAGAGGCCACAGGCCGCGCAGACGTTGAACATCAGCCGTCGCCTCCGTCGGGGCCGAGGCCGGCGGCGCGTTGGAGGTCGGCGACGACGAAGCGGATCATGCGATAGGTGATGTGGCGCGGCAGTGCCTCGCGCAGGGGCTTGAGACGCTCGGTTCCGAGGCGTGCGACCGCCGCCTCGATCTGCGCGCGGGCTTCCGTCGTGACGTGGCGCGAGAGGTCGAAGGGGCGGCCCTGTAGGATGCAGGCGGCGAGGTGGCCTTCGACGGTGATCTCGGTCAGGCCGCGCTGACGGCAAATCTCTTCGACGGTGAGACCCTGTTCGTAGAGCGCGTAGGTCTCGTCAACCGTGCTGACTTTTGGCGCAGGCGCAGGCGCAGGCGAATCGGAGAAGGAAGATGAAGCGCGTCGCGACGAGACGGCGGCTCGTTGCGACGAGACGGCGGCGCGCGGCGAAGAGGTTCTGGCAGGCGCAACTTCATAGACGAACGCGGGGAGCGCGAGGCGGACTGTCTCGCGCTCGCGCATGACTTCGTTGCCGAGCTGCGTGATGGCGACGGTTGGGTACGCGCCGCTCGTGACGTGCAGGCAGCCGGCGGCGACGAGCGCGTCAACGTAGAGCAGAATCTCGTCCTGCGTCATGCCCGAAAGGATTCCGTAGGTCGAGAGCTGGTCGAGGCCCACTTGCGAAAGCTTGGCCGAGCGCGAGCCGCGCAAGACCGACGCGAGCATCCCCTTACCGAAGCGCCCGCCCATGCGCGCGGCGCAGGCGAGAATCTTGCGCACGGTCAGAGACTCTTCGGCACTCAGCTCGCGCGGCTCCGTGACGGCGACCAGACCCGCGTCGCCGCGCGCCGACTCGTCAACACCTTCCGAACCGTCTGCGAACGACTCAGCCGCCTCGCGCCTGCGGCGCATGCGCGACTGCCCGGCCAGCTCCTCTTCGAGGTCGAGCGCGACGGGCACGTGCTTCATCAAAAACTTGTCGAGGTCGCGCGCCGGGTAGAGCGGCGGCAAGGTCTCGCCGCGAGTGGACGTAGCCGCGCCGCGTGACGCCGCGCCTTCCGCGCTCGCCGAAGTCTCGCGCTCGCGTCGCTCTTGAAGGAGGCAGTTGCCGCACTTGCCGCAGCTCGACGGGTGCGAGCGGTCGCCGAAGTAGTCGAGGATGAAGGCGCGGTAGCAGCGCTCCGTGTAGCAGAAGGAGATCATCTCGCGGAGCTTCCGCTGTTCGAGCGCGGCGCGGCGCGCGAGGTCTTCGGGCTTGATGCGAAGGTGTGAGACGGGCTGCTCGTCGAGCATCACCACACCGCGCGTGCGGCGCGCAGGTCGGTAGCTGATGAGGCCCGCCTCGGCGAGCGTGGAGAGCGTGCGGCGCAAGCCGGGGAGTTCCGTGCCGAGCGCGTCGGCGAAGTCCTGTACGTTGACTTCGGTGTCGGCGCGCTCGGTGACGCCGTAATCGTTGAGCAGGCCGAAGAGCGCCTGCTTGAGTTGAAGGCTTCGGCGCGCGCCCACGGTTTCGCGCGCGAGGTGCGGCGGCATGAGCAGGCGCACTTCGGCGCGGTTCTCCGCGCCCGTGCCGCGCTCGATGTGGCCGGCCTTCTCTAAGGTGATGAGCGCGGACTGCACGGC